>NZ_JAPWAD010000023.1:0-48414 GCF_041432695.1 Pauljensenia sp. 27098_8_83
TCCTCATAGCTCTTGAACGGCTTTGTCCCCATGCGACCTCGTGAAGATAGAAAGGGACCGGCCCTGGACTCCCACCGAGATGGGCAGCGGAACCGGTCGTGTTGACACCCATGTTAGCACACTGATGCCGAGCACGCACTAGGTCACGATTGCGCCAGGGGCTTGGCCTCTCTGTTCCGATAGGACACCCTCGGCACATGATGACCGGCTCTGACCACATCCGAAGACGTGGCGAGCCGGTACTGGTAGGACCAGTTTAGTACGTAGCTGCTGCGGTAGCCAAGAAGCGCGCAGACATCACGCGTCAGAGTGCTCCAATACCCCAATTTTCCGGCTTCCTCATGCCCCTCCACGTGTTGTGAGGGGTGAGCGCGCGCTAGTGCGCAGGGGTTTGGATGAGGCGGTGGCCTGGGAACACGAGGTGTCGGGTGGCACCTATGGGGCTCCTCGCATCCGCCATGCCCTGACGCGCGCGGGCGTGGATGTAGGTGTGCGGGCGGTCGCCGCGTCGATGCGCCGCCAAGGCCTGTCAGGCCTGAACACGCACCCGCGCCCAGCTAGGCGCGGTGGGCGTCCCCCAGTGGCCCATGAGGATCACTGCGCCCGTCAGTGGGACCAAGGCGCCCTGGACCGAGTGTGGATCACGGATTGCACCTACCTGCGGTGCGCGCAAGGCTGGGTCTACCTGTGCGCCGTGCGCGATGCGCACTCGCGCCGACTGCTCGGATACGCCATGGGTGAGCAGTAAAGCACCGACCTGGTTATCACCGCACTCGACATGGCCGCTACCACCCGTGGCGGCTTCCCCACAGGGGTCGTGCCCCACGCTGATCGGGGAACACAGTTCACCTCCCAGAAACTGGCCGCCTACATGCGCGCCGTGAAAGGAACCGTGTCGATGAGGCAGGCCGGAGTGTGCTGGGATAACGCCATGGCCGAATCCTTGTGGGCCACCCTCACAACCGAGTACTACTACCGGCGCGCCTTCACCACCCGCGACCAGGTCTACACCGGGGGTCGCCACCTGGATCGAAGACTTCTACAACCGCCGCCGCATCCACACCAGCCTGGGCGGCACCCCCCATCGAATACGAACGACACCAAGCGGCCTGGACAACAGTCGCATAAACAAACCGTCAACAACTTGCACACAGTCCCAGCCCGAGGATGTCTCATCAGAGGCACGCGCGCCTCACGCAGTTTCGGGGAACGTGGAGGTGTCGACGACGTAGCGGTAGCGCACGCGCGAGGCGACGACATTGTTGTAGGCCTCGGTGATCTCCTCACCGGTGATCATTTCGACCTGTGGGATGACGCCATGCTCGGCGCAGAAGTCCAGCATCTCCTGAGTCTCGGCGATGCCGCCGATCTGGGAGCCCGCGAAGGACTTGCCGCCGTTGACGAAGGCACGCAGCGGCAGGGAAACGGGCTCGGTGGGCAGGCCCACGTCGACGAAGACGCCGTAGGGGCGCAGGGCGGCCATGTATCCGGCGTAGTCGAGGCCGTCGGCGGAGACGGTGCACAGGATGAGGTCGAAGGATCCGCGCAGCGATTCAAGAGTCCCCTCTTCGCTGGTCGCGTAGAAGTGGTCGGCACCGAAGCGGCGGGCGTCGGCTTCCTTGGAACGGCCGTGAGAGATAACGGAGACCTCCGCGCCCATGGCCTTGGCGATCTGCACGCCCACGTGCCCGAGGCCGCCCATGCCGAGGACGGCCACGCGAGAGCCGGGACCGACGTTGTAGTGCTTGAGCGGCGAGTATGTGGTGATACCGGCGCACAGGAGGGGCGCACAGGCCGCAAAATCCAGTTCGGACGGGATGTGGAGCGCAAAGTCCTCGCGCACGGTGAAGCCGCGCGAATAGCCGCCGGTCGTCGGGTTTCCGTCGGCATCGGCGCGATAGGTCCACAGGGTGCCGGGCGTCGACGTGCACCACTGCTCATAGCCGGATTCGCACATCTCACACGAACCGCAAGATCCGACCAAGCAACCCACGCCCACGCGGTCCCCCACCTTGAACTTGGTGACGCCGGGGCCGACCTTGGCGACGATGCCGACGAACTCGTGACCGGGCACGAGGGGGTAGACGACGGGACCCCACTCGCCTCGGGCAGAGTGGATGTCGGAGTGGCAGATGCCCGCGTAGGCGACATCGAAGTAGATCTCACCCTCGCCGGGCTCGCGAATGTCGATCTGCAGGGGGTGGAACTGGGTGGTGACATCGTCGCATCCGTAGGCGATCACGCGGGGCATGACAACTCCTTTGTCCGGTCATTTAAGGATGCTACAAGCATACTGCAGAAACAAAAACCCCGGCGCACTAGCGCCGGGGCAATGGGGTGGCTGACGGGACTCGAACCCGCGACGTCCTGGACCACAACCAGGTGCTCTACCAACTGAACTACAGCCACCATCGCGTCGCCATGAAGGCAACGGGTAGAGCTTAGCACTACCCATCCGAGATTGAAAACTCGAGCACTACCCTCACGGCGGTGGCGTGCGTCACCAGTGGGCGCGAGCGGAGAT
The DNA here is from genome assembly GCF_041432695.1 of Pauljensenia sp. 27098_8_83. Classification (NCBI taxonomy): domain Bacteria; kingdom Bacillati; phylum Actinomycetota; class Actinomycetes; order Actinomycetales; family Actinomycetaceae; genus Pauljensenia; species Pauljensenia sp. 27098_8_83. The sequence continues at coordinate 2,525 of NZ_JAPWAD010000023.1, forward strand.
CGCGTCGGCGAAATTACCGAGCGCGTGGGGGGTGGCGCCCAGGTACAGGTCCGCGTCCACGAGGGAGACCTCCATGACCAGGAAGGAGCCCTTGCCGTCGGGAACCAGGTCCACGCGGTTGAACAGGAACTGCTCATCGTGACCCAGGCGGGAGCGCACGTAGCCGTGCAGGACGCGGCGAATCTCCTCGCCCCACTGCCACGCGACGGAATCGGCGGCTTCGGCGGTCACCACGGCCTCGTGCATCTCCGGGTTGGTGACGGAGGCAGGGTGCAGGGCCGAGCGCTTCTCGACGGCGTGGGAGACCAGTCCGTTGAAGAAGACGAGCGAGATCTCGCCGTGCAAGTCGATTTCCTCAACGTAGCGCTGGATCATGACCGAGCGGCCGTCGCCGAGCAGCCCCTGCACCTGGCGCATGGCGGCCTGGCGCTGGCGCGTGTCGACGGTCGTGTAGCGGCCGATGTCGCGCACGCCGGAGGAGACCGCGGGCTTGACGACGAACTCTCCAAAAGCCGGGAAGCGCGTGTGAATCTGGTGCTTGGAGAGCTTCTGCTCGGGCTCGAGCCAATTCGTGGGAATCGTCGGCATACCGAGAGCTGCCAGATCCCTCAGGTAGTGCTTATCCGTGTTCCAGTTGAGCACGTCCTTGGAGTTTTGCACGCGGGTCAGCTGACGGGTCCAGTCGAGGAAGGCCTGGCGGTCGGAGGCATAGTCGGACACGGAGCGCACGACGACCATGCCGGCCTCGGACCAGTCGACGTCGGGATCGTTCCACACCTTGATCTGGGGGTCGCAACCGCGCGACGCCAGCTCATCGAGCAGGCCCTCCTCGCCGGGGAACAGGTGAGGCATGGACGAGCAGGTCACCAGAGTGACTTTGGGGTGAGCCGTCATAGTTATCTTTCTATCGTGTGGTGAAGGAATTAACGAGGCAGTGGCTGGGAACTCAGCGCAGGCCGAGCGGGCGCTGCGCGGCCTCGGTGAGGAGTTCGGTCAGCAGATCCGAGTAGGAGACGCCGGCGGCCGCCCACATCTGCGGGTACATCGAGATGGGGGTGAAACCGGGCATCGTGTTCACTTCGTTGATGATGACGGTGTCGGTGGCCTCGTCGAGGAAGAAGTCGACGCGCGCCAGGCCCTCGCATTCGAGCGCGTCGAAGGCACGCCACGCGGTCTCACGGATGCGATCGGCGTACTCAGGCGACACGTCGGCCGGGCAGGACAGGCCCACCACGTCGTCGACGTACTTGTGCTCGTAGTCGTAGAACTCGCCCTCGGGGATGACGATTTCGCCCAGGGGCGCGGTGCCGCTTCGCCAGTCGGAGCGCGATCCGAGGACACCGCACTCGACCTCGCGGCCGGAGATGGAGGCCTCGACGATGATGCGCGGGTCGTGGTTCGCGGCCTCCTTGATGGCCACGGGCAGGTCCTCGCGGCAGGTAACGCGCGAGATGCCGACGGAGGAGCCGGCGCGGCAGGGCTTGACGAAGACGGGGAATCCGAGGCGCTCGATGCGGTCCATGCAGGCGGAGGGGTCAGCGTCCCACTGACGGGCCGTGACCAGCTCCCAGTGGCCCACGTCAATACCGGCGGCCGCGAGCACGGTCTTGGTCAGATGCTTGTCCATCGACACCGCCGAGGAGGTCACGCCGCAGCCCACGTAGCGCACACCCGCCATCTCGAAGAGGCCCTGGATGGTGCCGTCCTCGCCGTAGGGGCCGTGCAGGAGCGGAAAGACGATGTCCACGTGCCCCAGGTCCTCCACGCCGACGACGCGCGAATCCGGCGCGTCCGGGTCACCCTCGTACGTCAGCTCGACGAGGTTGCCCTCGCCCGGGGTCAGGGCAACGCGGGTGGATCCAGCGGTCACGGACTGGCCCTTCCCGTCCTTGAATTCCAGCGCCGACGGGTCGTCAGCGACGCGCACCCACTGACCGTCACGCGTGATGCCCAGCGGGATGACATCCCACTTGGTGCGATCAATGGCGGTGAGGATGCCGGCGGCGGTCGAGCAGGAGATTTCGTGCTCGGAGGAGCGTCCACCAAAAACGATGAGGACACGAGGACGAGAAATTGCAGTCATGAGTCCAAGACTACCGCGCGGGAGGCATCTGTCGCCCGCGTGCACACCGTTCAGACGAGCTCGATTTTCCAGCCGTCCATCTTTTGCGGGCGTGCCAGCAGCATACGGCCCATGTCCTCGATGCTCGCGCGCCCCTCAACGACCTCGACGACGGCACCCGTGATCGGCATGTCGACTCCCACGGATGCGGCGACCTGCAGGATCGGGGCGGCCGAGGCAACGCCCTCGACGACGCCCGGGGACAGCGCCAGGGCCTCGGCCAGGCCCATGCCGGAGCCGAGGCGGTGGCCGAGGGAGAAGTTACGCGAGAGCCGCGATGAACACGTGGCGACGAGGTCGCCGATGCCGGACAGGCCCGCGAAGGTCGCGGGGTCCGCGCCGAGTGCGGTACCCAGTCGCGTCATCTCGGCCAGGCCGCGGGTGATGAGGGTCGAGCGCGTGTTAATCCCCAGTCCCATGCCTTCGGCCGCGCCGATAGCGACCGCGATGACGTTCTTGGTAGCGCCCGCCATCTCGGTGCCCACAACGTCGGTGGAAACATACGGGCGGAAGTAGGGGTTGTGGCAGGCCTTCGCGATCTCCTTGGCGAGCTCCACGTCTGATGCTGCGACGACCGTGGCCGTGGGCTGGCGCTCCGCAATCTCTCGCGACAGGTTCGGGCCGGACAGGACCGCGATGCGAGAGGCCGGTACGCCCGAGGCCTCGGCAATGATCTCGTCGACGCGCTTGAGGGAGCCAAGCTCAAGGCCCTTGGCCAGGGACAGGAGGGCAACGCCGGGCGCAAAAGCCTCGCGGGCGGCGCTCAAGGTGGCGCGCACGGCCTTGACGGGCACGGCCACGACGACGAGCTCGTGACCGGCCACGGCCTCGGTAATCTCGGCGGTCGCACTGATGCGATCCGACAGCGCGATGCCCGGCAGGTACGTCGGGTTCTCTCCCCCGTTGATGAACGAGATGGTGTCGGCGTTGCGCCCCCACATGGTCACGTCCACACCCGCGTCGGCGAGCACCTGCGCGAATGTCGTTCCCCACGCGCCCGTTCCCAGGATGGCTGCTGTTGTCATACTCATCGAGACCTCCTTGTCAGGGCCATTCTACTAGGATTGAATCAACCGACTGTTACCTGGAGGAACTGTGTCTCACCGCCGAAGCCTCGCCGCGAGCGCAGCGGCCTGCATCCTCCTGCTCGGCGCGTGTACGCCCGGGGACCGCACGAATACGCCTCAGTCAGCTCCGGCCTCGTCGGACGCCTCCCACTCCCCCACTGCGCCAGCGTCCACGTCCGCGAGCGACGCTCCCACTGCTGAGCCGGGGCTTGACAGCACGCGGCCAATCAACGCCGACAACTGGATGTCGAGCGTGGAGGGGTTGCCGCCGGTGCGCCCGGATGATCCGGCCAAGGCCCTGGCGCTGACGGGGATCCGCGCCGCAGTGCACAAGGGATTCACACGCGTCGTCCTAGAGTTTTCGGGCGAGGGCACGCCCGGGGTTCGCACAGCCGCGTGGACGGACGAGGCCGTCGAACAGGGCCGAGGCCTGCCCATCCAGGTAGAGGGAGGTGCGGTCCTGGATCTGGTCATCGACGGCACGCCCATGACGGCCTCCGACACCCCCTACCCGAGCGGGACGCATACGCGCGCCGGGGACCTTGATATCGTCTCGGACGGCGCCTTCGAGGACAACACGCACGTCGTCATCGGTGCACCCGCAGCGCGCGACTTTCAGATCGGATTCTTGTCCAACCCGGTGCGCATGGTGATCGATATCCGCGATTAGCCCTTCTTACGGGCCTTCTTCGTCTTCTTTGCCTTCTTGGCGAGTTCTTCCTCCCACCAGGGACCGGCCTGCGTGGCGGGGTCCCAGACCTTCTCGGGGACGGGCAGGCCGCGTAGCTTACCCACGCCCGCGCGCACGGCGTCGCTGATGCGCTTGGTCGCCTCGTTGACGGCCTCGTGGTTCTCGGAGCCCGCGGGACTCATCAGGTCGGAGAGGTCGACCGGCTCACCAAAGTGGTAGGAGACGGGGCGCCCCGGGCGCATGTCGATGCCCTTGGCGTTGTAGGGAGCCATGATGTCCTGCGGCCCCCACTGCGAGACGGGAATGACGGGCACGCCCGTATCGAGGGCCAGGCGGGCGGCACCCGACTTGAATTCCATCGGCCACTGGTCGGGGTCACGCGTGAGAGTGCCCTCGGGGAAGATGCCGACGACCTCGCCGGCTTTCAGGGCCTCGCGGGTGGGTGCCAGGACGGCCGAGGGGTTGGAGTCGCGGTTGACGGGAATCAGCCCCATGCCCTTGATGATCCAGCCGAACACGGGCACGGAGAACATCGACTTCTTCGCCAGGAAGCGCACGGCGGTGTCGCGCTTCATGAAGTACCAGCACAGGCACAGCGGGTCCACGTTGGACAGGTGGTTGGGCACCAGGAGGAAGCCGCCCTCGGCGGGCAGGTTCTCTTCGCCCGTCACGGTGAACTTGATCCAGGGCGTCATGATGGGCGTCAGCACGCCCTTCGCGAAGGTGTAAAAGCCGGAGACAGCACTCATGGCTTCATTCTACGGGGACCGCTCCGCCGGCGCGCTGGCCCACACGGACCTCACACGAGGACGGACACGACTCCCGGGGCAACATCCACGGTGAAGGGAATCGAGGCGACACGATCCCCATCTGCCATCGCGATGGTTCCCATGGGCGCGGCGAAAGAGACGACACGCGCGCTCTCCACTTCAATGGCGGGGTGAGCCTTCGCTCGTCCGGCGACGACGCTGGCGAGCACCGGCAGAGCGAGAGAGAGAGGCAGGGGGCCGACGTGGCACACCTCGAGGACGCCGTCGCTCATGTCGGAGGATTCCACCAGGGTGATACCGCCGCCGAAACGCCCCGAATTAGACACCGACGCGATCCAGCCGCTCATGTTGCGCTCAACCCCGTCCACGGTCACCACGATCTCGGTGGGTTCGTGCGAGGCCAGGGCCGCGAAGGCCCCGTAGCCGTAGGCCAGCGGTCCAGACGTCAGCGAGGACTCGTTCGCGAGGATGTTCGCGCGGGCATCCAGGCCGATCGACACGACCCCGAGGGCGAGGCGCACGCCCTCGCGCGAGCGCACCCACATACCGTCCAGGGGACGCACCCGAGAGGTCAGGGAATCGGAGGAGAGCGCCCCGGCCTCGTCGGACGTCAAGCCGAGGCGCGCCAGGGAGCGTGCGCGGGCCAGCGGATCCGTGCCGATACCCAGCGCGCGGCACAGGTCGTTACCGCGCCCACCCGGCATGGGAGCGAAGATCGCGTCGGACTCGTGGCACCCGCGCGCAACCGCGCTCAGATACCCGTCCCCGCCCAAGGCCGCGACGATTGAGCCCGCGGCAACCCCACCGGCGATCGCCGCCGGGTCGTCACCGGGAGTCGTCAGGCGAACCGCGACCTCCCAGCCGCCACCACGCAGGATGCGCACGATGCGCGGGCCCAGGCGCACGCTGCGCCCGCCCGCCGACATCGACGAGACCAGCAACAAAATGCTGCGTCGCGCGCCCGATGCGCCCATGATCTCAGACGTCCAGGTAACGCACGCGCGCATCCAGCTGATGGAGCTTGCGCGTGAAGTGCTCGTAGCCGCGAGAAATCACGTCGATACCCGACACAGTGGACGTGCCCGTCGCGGCCAGGGCTGCGATCAGGTGCGAGAAACCACCGCGCAGATCCGGGACCTCAATATCCGCGCTGTGCAGCGGGGTCGGACCCGAGATGACGGCCGAGTGGTAGTAGTTCTTCTGACCAAAACGACAGGGGGTTCCACCCAGGCACTCGCGGTAGACCTGAATGTTCGCGCCCATCTTGCGCAGCGCCTCGGTGAAACCGAAACGATTCTCGTAGACGGTCTCATGCACGATCGACAGGCCCTCGGCCTGGGTGAGCGCCACGACGAGGGGCTGCTGCCAGTCCGTCATGAAGCCCGGGTGCACGGCGGTCTCCAGGGCGATCGAGTGCAGCGGCTCGCCCGGGTGGTAGAAGCGAATGCCATCAGCGTCGATGTCGAAGGCGCCGCCCACCTTGCGGAAGGTGTTGAGGAACGTCGTCATGTCGGGCTGGTGCGCGCCGCGCACGTAGATGTCGCCGCGGGTAGCCAGGGCGGCCGCCGCCCACGAGGCAGCCTCGATGCGATCCGGCAGAGCCGTGTGACGGTAGCCGGTCAGCTTCGCGACGCCCTCGATACGGATCGTACGGTCCGTGTCCACCGAGATGATCGCGCCCATCTTCTGCAGGACGTTGATGAGGTCGAGGATCTCCGGCTCGATCGCCGCGCCCTTCAGCGTCGTAATGCCCTCGTTGCGCACGGCCGTGAGCAGGGTCTGCTCGGTCGCGCCCACGGACGGGAAGGGCAGCTCGATAATCGCGCCGTGCAGGCCGGAGGCGGGACGCGTGATGTGCACGCCGTCGGGCTGCTTGTCGACGATCGCGCCGAACTTGCGCAGCGTCTCCAGGTGGAAGTCGATGGGACGGCCACCGATCGCACAGCCACCCAGCTCGGGGATGAACGCTTCGCCCAGCTGGTGCAGCAGCGGGCCGCAGAACAGGATCGGGATACGCGAGGCACCGGCAAGCGTGTCGATATCCGAGCGCGAAGCAATCTTGACGTTGGAGGGGTCCATGCGCAGCGTGCCGCGGTCCTGATCGAAGTCGATCTGGACGCCGTGCAGGCTCAGCAGATCCGAGACCACGTCCGTGTCGCGGATCAGCGGCACGTTGTAGAGCTCAGAGGGGGTGTCGGCGAGCAGCGACGCGACCATCGCCTTGGGGACGAAGTTTTTCGCGCCGCGCACCGTGATCTCACCGCGCAGCGGATGGCCGCCCTCAACCTGAAGGATCGATGACATGAGTGCTCCTCACTATGACGTAACTGGCCCCTACTCTAGCTAGGTAGGGGCCAGTATGCGCAGTGCGTTCAGTCGCGAGCGGAGACGACGTCTTCCTTGGGCAGGAATTTCGCCGGCAGCGTGCGCGGCTTGAAGGAGGGGCGCGCCGCTTCGTAAGCCGCGATCTCGTCCTCGTGGCGCAAGGTCAGGGCGATGTCATCCAGTCCCTCCATGAGGGTCCAGCGCACGTAGTCGTCGATCTGGAAGGTGCCCGAGATCGCACCGGCGCGCCAGGTCTTATCCTCCAGCGACACGGTGACCTCGGTGCCGGGCTCGGCCTCGAGGAGCTTCCACAGGGACTCGCAGTCCTCCTGGGAAATGATGCCGGTGACCAGGCCCTGCTTGCCGGAGTTTCCGCGGAAAATGTCGGCGAACTTGGGGGCCAGGACGACGCGGAAGCCGTAGTCCTTGAGCGCCCACACGGCGTGCTCACGCGAGGAGCCGGTGCCGAAGTCGGGGCCGGCGATCAGGACGGAGCCGTTCTTGTAGGCGTCCTGGTTGAGGACGAACTCCGGGTCGCCACGCCAGGCAGCGAAGAGAGCGTCCTCGAAGCCGGTGCGGGTCACGCGCTTGAGGTAGACGGCGGGGATGATCTGGTCGGTGTCGACGTTGGAGCGGCGCAGCGGGACGCCGATGCCGGTGTGGGTGATGAACTTTTCCATGGGTACGTCAGTCTTTTCTTCCGTGGGGGACGAGGCCGGGGCCCTCCCCCGCTGTCGGGTGGCGGAGGGCGGGCCTCAGAGGTCGGCCGGGGAGGACAGGGTGCCTCGCACAGCGGTGGCAGCCGCGACGAGCGGGGACACCAGGTGCGTGCGGCTGCCCTTGCCCTGGCGGCCTTCGAAGTTGCGGTTGGAGGTGGAGGCCGAGCGGTCTCCCGCGTTCATCGTGTCGGGGTTCATGCCCAGGCACATGGAGCAACCGGCGTTGCGCCATTCGGCGCCGAAGTCGGTGAAGATCTTGTCGAGGCCCTCAGCCTCGGCCTGCAGGCGCACGCGGGCGGAGCCGGGCACGACCATGACGCGCACGCCCTCGGCCTTGTGGCGGCCCTTGACGACGCTGGCGGCGGCGCGCAGGTCTTCGATGCGCCCGTTCGTGCAGCTGCCGATGAAGACCGTGTTCACGGCGATCTCGCGCATCGGGGTGCCGGCTGTGAGGTCCATGTATTCGAGGGCACGCTCGGCGGCCGCGCGGGCCGTCTCGTCAGCGAAGTCCTCGGGGGCGGGGACGGTGGCCGAGAGCGGCACGCCCTGGCCGGGGTTGGTGCCCCAGGTGACGAAGGGCTCGATGTCGGCAGCCTCGAGGACGACCTCGGCGTCGAAGACAGCGTCCTCATCGGAGGCGAGGGAGGACCAGTATTCGACGGCGCGATCCCAGTCCTCGCCCTCGGGGGCGTGGGGGCGGCCCTTGATGTAGTCGAAGGTCGTCTGATCGGGGGCGATCATGCCGGCGCGGGCACCGGCCTCGATCGACATGTTGCAAATCGTCATACGGCCCTCCATGGAGAGCTCGCGGATCGCCTGACCGCGGTATTCCAGGACGTAACCCTGGCCGCCGCCGGTGCCGATCTTGGCGATGACGGCGAGGATGATGTCCTTGGCCGTCGATCCCTCAGGCAGGGATCCGTTCACCGTAATCGCCATGGTCTTAAAGGGGGCCATCGGCAGGGTCTGGGTGGCGAGCACGTGCTCAACCTGGCTGGTGCCGATGCCGAAGGCCAGTGCGCCGAACGCGCCGTGCGTGGAGGTGTGGGAGTCGCCGCACACGATGGTCATGCCAGGCTGGGTCAGGCCCAGCTGAGGGCCGACGACGTGAACGATGCCCTGGTCGGCGTCCCCCAGGGAATGCAGGCGAATGCCGAACTCCTCGGCGTTCTTGCGCAGGGTGTCGATCTGGGTGCGGCTCGTGATGTCTGCGATGGGCAGGTCGATGTTGACCGTGGGCGTGTTGTGATCCTCAGTCGCAATCGTCAGATCGGGGCGGCGAACCTGTCGTCCGGCGAGGCGCAGCCCCTCGAACGCCTGGGGGCTCGTCACTTCATGCACGAGGTGGAGGTCGATGTAGAGCAGGTCGGGGGCACCGTTCTCCCCCTTGGACACAATGTGGTCTCGCCACACCTTTTCTGCCATCGTTCCGCTCATTATTCCTCCTCTGGTCCCCACTTTGGAGACACGGTGTCATACGTACGTCGCAATCAATGGAACCGCCTTATCCGCCATGCGACCCGCTGATCTCACGTCTCGGACGCACCTTTGACCTGTTTCACTATCCGACAATTTGCTATCTCAAAAGCTGAGATATTAAATAGTTGTATGGAAGAGCAAACATCCAGTGGCGTTGGCGTTCTTGACAAAGCTGCGCTGGTTCTCAGCGCTCTTGAAGCAGGACCCGCCACCCTCGCCCAACTCGTTTCCAGCACGGGGCTCGCACGCCCCACCGCCCACCGACTGGCCGTTGCCCTCGAATACCACCGCATGGTCGCCCGCGACATGCAGGGACGTTTTATCCTCGGCCCCCGCCTCCAGGAACTCTCCTCCGCCGCCGGCGAAGACCGCCTCCTCCAGGCATCCATGCCGGTCCTCCAGGCACTGCGCGACCACACGAAGGAATCCTCCCAGCTCTTCCGCCGCCAGGGAGATTACCGCGTGTGCGTGGCGGCGTCCGAACGCGAGATGGGCCTGCGCGACTCGATCCCCGTGGGCGCCACGCTCTCCATGAGCGCCGGTTCTGCCGCTCAGGTTCTACTGGCCTGGGAAGAGCCCGACCGTCTCCACCGTGGCCTATACGGTGCGTCTTTCAACGCCACGATGCTCTCCGAGGTGCGCCGCCGCGGCTGGGCACAGTCCGTGGGCGAGCGCGAGCCGGGCGTTGCCTCCGTCTCCGCACCCGTGCGCGGCCCGTCCGGCCGCGTCCTGGCAGCCCTGTCGATCTCCGGCCCCATCGAGCGCATGGGTCGCCAGCCCGGACGCCAGCACGGCCCCTCCGTCATGGCGGCCGCCAACAGGCTCACGGAGTTCCTCTCCACCGTCGAAGACGCCGCGGACCTGTAAGCCGCAACCGCCGACAACAGAAACGGGTGGGCCGGGACGATTGAATCGTCCCGGCCCACCCGCCGTTTCAGGGCTCCCGCTACGCGACCCAGCGACCAGAACGGTCGAAGGTGTAGGCCGTGCCGCCGATGACGACACGCCCGGTCGCCATGGCGCCCGACGCCTGGCAGAAGTACCAGCTGTCGCCGTCCTTGACCCATCCGATCGCCATCTGGCCCGACTCCGTCAGGTAGTACCAGGAGCCGCCCACGGCAGCCCAACCGGTGGCCATCGTGCCGTTACCGTTCAGGTAGTACCAGGCACCGCCCAGGTTCACCCAGCCGGTGGCCATCGAACCGCTTCCGTTCAGGTAGTACCAGATGTTGCCATCCTTGAGCCAGCCGGTCGCCATGGCCCCGGTATCGGGATCCAGGTAGTACCAGGTGCCGCCCACGGCAGCCCAACCGGTCGCCATCGCGCCGGACGGGGCGTAGTAGCGCCATGCGCCGTCCTCGACCTGCCAGCCGGTCTTCATCCAGCCATTCGCGTCGAAGGAATAGGTGACGCCTCCGCGCACAACGCGCTCGTTCGCGGGGTAGCTTCCGTCCGCGTAGCGCAGCCACCAGCGGCCATCACCGGAGGCGACCCACTGGGCAGTCTCCGGGTCCGGAGCCGGGTTGGCGTTCGGATCGATGCGGTCGCCCGCCGCCTGCGTGAAGACAGCAACCGTGCGAGCGGGCACCGTCACGGAACCCGTCTTCGCGTCGAAGGATGCGTCCTTGACGACCGCGTCAGAGCCATTCGCCTGAGCCTCGTGCAGCTTGAAGACGCGCCCTGCCAGGCCATCAACAGCCGTCGTCATGGTCTTATCCGTCGCGTTAAAGACGACGAGAGCACCGTCGAGCGCCGCGTCAACGTCGTTGCCCGCCCCGGCCTCGTCGTTAATGAGCATGACAATCGTGCCGTCCACGGCCCCCTCACCCGAGTTCGGGAAGGACACCTTGGAACGAATCAGATCGGCGCTGCCCAGCGTGAACAGGCGCGAGGACGAGCGCACGCGCAGGAAGTCCATCGCGATCTCCGAGGAGGTATCGATCTGCTCGGGGCTCGGCTTCAGATCGGGGTTCTCCAGCAGCGGACGCATGTGATCCCAGGCCGCGCCGTTCTTTGACTTCACGGGCAGGCCGTGGCCAAAACCGTTGTCGTGCATGGTCCAGTCGATCGCGTTGTAGTAATCACCGGAGTTGAAGGAGTCGCGGTCCAGGGACTTCGAGCGCAGCATCTCCGTGCCCGACGCCCAGAAGGAGGGCGACTGCGACAGGGCCACGGAGGCCTGGCTGATCAGCGACATGCGCACGCGGTTCTCCATGGGAGCATCCGCCGGCATCTTGTAGGTGACCAGGTCGAAAAGCGTCTCGTTGTCGTGAGCATCCACGTAGTTGACGTTCTCGGCAGGCTGGGAGGCAAACCCCGCGCCCTGACCGTTGTAGTCCAGCTGGGCACCCGAGACGGTCTTGCCGTCGTAGGTGGTCAGCGTGTAGTCCTTCAGGTTGCCCGCCAGGCCCAGCTTCACCAGGTCCACGCGGTGCAGGTAGTCGGCGCGACGCTCCGACTCCGGGCGGGTGTCGAGGCCGTTGAAGTCCGAGAACGCGCCCGAGCCGAAGCCCTGGAAGACGCGGTGGTCCTCGTCGAAGGGACCGCCGCCGTGCACGGCGTCACGCAGACGGTCGTTGAACGCGCCGATGCCCGTGCCGTCCAGCTGACCCTGGGTGGCCTGGGTGAACAGCGCGTTGTTCGCGACCTCACCGAAGTTCCAGCCCTCGCCGTAGATGTACAGGCGCGAACCGTCCACACCGTCCTTCTCGAGCGTCAGGGACTTCAGAGCCTCCTGCGCGCGCTTCATCTCAGCGGCCGGGTGGTGGCCCATGAGATCAAAGCGGAAGCCATCGACGTGGTAGTACTTCGCCCAGTGGATCATCGAGTCGATCATGAGGTGCTCGCTCATCGCATTTTCGGTCGCGACGTTCGAGCAGCAGGTCGAGGTCTCGACACCGCCAGAGGCATTGAGGCGCTGGTAGTAGCCGGGCACGACTCGGTCAAGCACGGAGGTGGCCGACTGTCCCGCCGCGGGCGTGTGGTTGTACACCTGGTCGAGGACCACCTGCATGCCGATCGAGTGCAGCCCGCCCACCATGGAGCGGAATTCACGCACGCGCGCGCCACCGTTCTGATGCGAGGACGTCGCGTAGGAGCCCTCGGGGGCCATCCAGTGCAGCGGGTCGTAACCCCAGTTGTAGGCGTCCTGGTCCGCCACTGCGGACACCGCGGCCTGCTGTTCCTCGGACGCCGGGCCAGCATCCTCGGGGATTGCTGGCGTCTTCTGCTCGGCGCGCTTCTCGGGGATCGTCGCGATGTCGAAGGTGGGCAGCAGGTGCACCGTGTTCATGCCGGCGCGGGCCAGCTCGTCCAGGTGACGCATGCCGTTGGATTCGAACTGCGTGAAGGCCATGTAGGTGCCGCGCATGTACTCGGGCACCGAGGTGTCGGCAGCGGAGAAATCGCGCACGTGCAGCTCGTAGATCGAGCGCTGCGCATCATCCTGGATGACGGGTGCCTTCGAGTTCGTCCACACGGCGGGCACGGTTGAAGGGTTATTCATGTTGACTGCGACCGAACGCGTCGAGTCCACTGTCAGGCTCACCGAGTAGGGATCGGTCACGAGGTTCTTCTCGACCTTGCCCGTTTCGGGCACGTAGACGGTGACCTCCCACAGGTACTGGGCGCCCTCGTGGATCTCGCCGGCAGCGTTGTCCACGCTCCAACGACCGTCGTCGCCACGCACCGCTTCGGTGCGCAGGCCATCGCCTGGGATATCAGCGTCGGAACCGCTCGGCGTGGAGGTGTTCCACGACACCAGCGCCACGCTCTTCGCCGTGGGTGCCCACAGCGCGAACGTCGGGTTTCCGGCCTCGTTCCAATTCACGCCATACGAGGCCTGGGTGGCCGCCTGCGCGTACAGGGAGTCGAGGACAGGAGCGATCTGCACGCCGGTAAAAGCGTTGACGCTCTCCCCCGACTTCTGGGCGACCGCGATCTGACCGGTGAGGGCCTCGCGAGCCACGGCCTCGTCGATGGGGGCCTTCAGCGCGATGTAGCCGTTGAGATTGGGATGCGCCGTCGTCACTTCAGCGGGCAGGTCGCCGGCCACGGTCAGGGCGGTCGTCGTGGCCCCAGTGACCGCACCGTTCGACAGTCCTGCGCCACCCTCAGGGGCGGTCACCAGCTCGTAGGACAGCTTCGCAGAGCCGTCCAGCACCTGCGCCCGTGTGACGCCTTCAGGCAGAAGGGAGGTCGGCCACGCGAGAATGTTCGAGGTCACCCAGTAGGCGCGCTGCTCACCGTTGCCTGCGACCGGGGCGTCAGCGCTGGCGATAGCAACCTTGTGCGTCGAAGAATCGTAGGTGAAGGTCACGAGCTTGTTCGCTTTCGTTGCAAACTGATAGTTGGCTCCGCCGACGGTGCCATCCTGCCCGTAATTCTCGTTGTCGGATCCGCCGATGGCAACCTTGAACTCGTAGTCACCCTCGGGCAACGCGGTGGTCGAATACGTGTACGTGCCATCGCCCGTCGGCTCCAACAGAGGCGCCAGACACTGAGCCTGCCAGTTGTCTGAACAGCCGAGCGCCTTCTGGAACGTACCGGGCAGCGTCACCGTCTGATCGGTCGCCGTATTCCACACGCGGTGCGTCGCCCGGTCGTAATAGAAGGTCACAGACGTCGTTTCGTTGAGTGTATAGGAGATGTTCGCTCCCCCCGCTGCGCCCCCGGCACCGTAGGCCGTATCCCAGGAGCCACCCTCAGCGACCTTGTACTGGTAGTCTCCGGCCGGCAGGGTGAACGTCGCGCTGTAGACACCGGTCGCGTCACGCGTGAGCGCCGCCTTAGCGCAGTCTGGCGCCCAATCGGCGTCGCATCCCATCGCCTTGTTATGGCTGCCGGGGATTGTCACCAGGACGTCCGCGCTCGCTTGCGCACCTCCCGCATCGGCGGTAGTCGCCACACTGCCCTGGTTTGACGCATCCGTCTCGGGAGCAGCCCACGCGGCTGGCACAACACCCCCCATCACAGCAATTGCAGCGCCAACGCCCAGCGCTCGGCGCAGCGTCGTCCTGTTGAGTCGGTATGTCACGACAGACTCCCTCGTCTAAAAGCGGTCCCCTCCCATGGGGGCTGCTTCTAGGTTAGACACACTGCAACGGTTCCGAAACTTTTCTGCAAAGGACAAGACAAAACGCGGACCGAGTGGTTAACAAAAAACCTCGTCACTACAATGGTGACGAGGTTACTGGTACCCCCAGCCGGATTTGAACCGGCGTTAACGCCGTGAGAGGGCGTCGTCCTAGGCCGCTAGACGATGGGGGCCTTGATTCACTGATGAACCGTACCCCCAGCCGGATTTGAACCGGCGTTAACGCCGTGAGAGGGCGTCGTCCTAGGCCGCTAGACGATGGGGGCCTTCACTGAAACTTTCGTTTCAGATCGCTGGGGTACCAGGACTCGAACCTAGAATGGCTGAACCAGAATCAGCTGTGTTGCCAATTACACCATACCCCATTGGGTATCACCCGCTTCGTTTTCACGTCGCTGGCGACAGGAGATAACTGTAGCGGACTGAGGCCCCCATGCCAAATCGAAGGCCAGTGGTCCCGATCACCCATGCGCTACTCCCCCACGACCGAGCCTCCTCCACGCACGACGAAGCCCCGGCCTCGTCCCAGAAAAAAGGACACGAGGCCGGGGCCGAACGCAGCGATCAGGCCAGGGAGGCGCGCAGGGAGCGCAGGCGGGCCAGCGAGGACTGCCGACCCAGGATCTCCATGGACTCGAACAGCGGCGGGGAGACCTGGCGTCCGGTCACGGCGACGCGCAGCGGGCCGAAGGCCAGGCGGGGCTTGACACCCATCTCGTCGACGATGCGAGCGCGCAGGGACTCCTCCAGCGAAGTGGTCGTGAACTCACCGAGGCCCTCGACGGTCTCAATGGCGGCGTCCAGGACGTCCACGGCGTTGTCCTTCAGCTTGGAGACAGCCTTCTCGTCCATCTCCAGCGCGTCGTCAGCAACGAAAAGAAAGCCAAGCATACCCGAGGCCTCACCGAGCACCTGGATGCGCGTCTGGACGAGCGGAGCGGCCTCCGTGAGGATCTCACGCTCGCGATCGGTCAGCGCCTCGAAGGAGTCGGCCGACACCAGCTCGTCGCGATGCAGGAAGGGAACCAGGCGACCGCGGAAGTCCTCGCCATCCAACAGACGAATGTGCTCGGCGTTAATGGCGATGGCCTTCTTCTGATCGAAGCGCGCCGGGTTCGGGTTCACGTCCGAGATGTCAAACGCCTGGGCCATCTCCTCCATGGAGAAAATGTCGCGGTCCGGGGCAATCGACCAGCCCAGGAGGGCCAGGTAGTTGTTGAGACCCTCGGGGATCATGCCGGCAGCCTTGTGCAGCAGCAGGTTCGACTCGGGGTCGCGCTTGGAGAGCTTCTTGTTGCCCTCGCCCATGACGTAGGGCAGGTGACCGAAGCGCGGCATAAACTTCGCGACGCCGATCGCCTCGAGCGCGCGGTACAGGACAATCTGGCGCGGCGTCGAGGAGAGCAGATCCTCACCGCGCAGCACGTGGGTGATCTCCATGAGCGCGTCATCGATGGGGTTGACCAGCGTGTACAGCGGGTGGCCGTTGGCACGCACGATCACGTAGTCCGGCACAGAGCCGGCCTTGAAGGTGATCTCGCCGCGGATCAGGTCCGTGAACGTAATGTCCTCGTCGGGCATGCGCAGACGCAGGACCGGCTTGCGGCCCTCGGCGCGGTAGGCGGCGATCTGCTCCTCCGTCAGATCGCGGTCGAAGCCGTCGTAACCGAGCTTCGGATCCTCACCCTTGGCGCGGTGGCGTTCCTCGATCTCCTCGGGGGTCGAGTAGGACTCGTAAGCGTAACCGGCCTCAAGCAGGCGGGCGGCCACGTCACGGTAAATGTCCATGCGCTCGCTCTGGCGGTAGGGGCCGTGCGGGCCGCCCTTACCGATACCCTCGTCCCAGTCGAGACCCAGCCACTGCAGGGACTCGATGATCTGGTCGAAGGACTCCTGGGAGTCACGGGCGGCATCCGTGTCTTCGATACGGAAGACGAAGGTTCCTCCCGTGTGGCGGGCGTAGGCCCAGTTGAACAGGCACGTACGGACCATGCCGACGTGAGGGGTTCCTGTGGGCGAGGGGCAGAAGCGGACGCGAACGTCGGCACCGGTGGCAGTTGTTTCACTCATGATTCCTCCATCCTACTCCAGCGGTGGCTGTTGCATTTGCTTGATGGGTGGGCGCGCTGCGACGCGTGGTGGGAGCGCGGATACCCTGGTTGCATCACAGGGATCGGCCCGCGCCGCATCCACCGACTCATCCAGGAGGACAGCGTGTCCGTTCGACTCTTTTCCGACTCCCACCTCTACCGCACCGGATCCCTCAAGTGGACGGGCATCACGACCGCGAGCGGTGAACCGACGATCGGCGCGTGGGTGGCGGAGATGGACTTCGGGACGGCACCGGAAGTGGCCGACGCGATGAAGGGAGCGATCGACGACGGTCTGCTCGGCTACCAGCCGACCTGGCTGGAGCCGCGCCTGGCTGGGGCGACCGCCGAGTTCCAGAAGCGTCGCTTCGGCTGGGATGTGGACGCCTCACAGGTGCGCCTCGTGGCCTCGGTCCTGCCCGCGCTCGAGGCGACGATCAATCACCTGGTGCGCCCGGGTGCCCCGATCATCGTGCCCACGCCCGCCTACATGCCCTTCCTGACGATTCCGGGCAAGTTCGACCACCCCGTCATCGAGGTTCCCTCGCTGCGCGGCACGCGCGCGGGGGGCCGCGGGTGGGCGCTCGACCTGGAGGGGATCCGCGCCGGGCTCGAGGCCGGGGCCGGTCTCGTCATCCTGTGCAACCCGTGGAACCCGGTCGGCCGCGTCCTGCGCGAGGACGAGCTGCGCGCCCTGCACGACGTGGTCGCCGACTACGACGCCCTCGTGTTCTCCGACGAGATCCACTCCTCCCTGGTGCTCGATGAGTCGATCCCCTTCGTTTCCTACGCCTCTCTCGGCCCCTCGTTTGCCTCCCACACGGTGACCGCGACCGCCGCGTCGAAGGGCTGGAACATCGCGGGACTTCCCTCCGCTCAGGTCATCCTGCCCGACGAGGCGCTGCGGCAGCGCTGGGACGTGTTCGCCGCCGACGTGCGCCACGACGCCAACGTCATCGGCACGCTCGGCGCCATCGCCGCCTACGAGCACGGCGACGCCTGGCAAAGCGAGGTCAAGGACCTGATCCGCTCGAACGTAGACCTGGTCGAACGGGCCCTGGCCGACACCCCGATCGACTTCGTGCGCCCCGAGGGCACGTACCTGACCTGGTGGGGCTTCGAAGGCGTCGACCTGGGACCCCTCTCCCCCGCCGCGACGCTGCGCGAGCGCGCCCACATCGCCGCCAACGAGGGCCGCACCCTCGGCGCGGACTACGCCTCGTGGGCGCGCATCAACCTGGCGTGCGCCCCCGACGTGGCCTCGCGGATCGTCGAGCGGGTCCTCGGCCTGCTCTGATCTTCTCTCGCGCGAAACGAGGCCGTGGCCGGGAACGGTGGTTATCCACCTCCCGGCCACGGCCTCGTCTGTGCCGGCACGTTCAGGCGCTCAGGGCCGCCTCGATGCCTGCGACCACGGTCTGGCGGGCGGCAGAGGCTGCCTCGACGACGGCGGTCGGATCCGTGGGCGCGTCGGCGAACGACAGGTCGGAGACGACCGACATTCCGGCGACGCGCACGCCCAGGGCATGCAGCGTGATGGCCTCCATGACGGTTGACATGCCCACGCAATCCACGCCGAGGCCGGCGAGAATGCGGCTCTCTGCCATGGTCTGATACTCGGGGCCTCGCAGGATGCCGTACGTTCCCTCGCGTTGGCACACCCCGCGCAGCGCATCCGTCATCTGCGCATCCCACACGGCCGACACGTCCAAGAACAGCGGCCCGTCGAAGGGCGAGGCACCGCTGACGTTCACATGGTCGGTGATCGCCATGACGTCACCGAGATCCCAGTCTTTCAGGCACCCGTTCGCGTTCGTGAGAACCGCGCGGCTAATACCGGCGGCCACAGCTGCACGGGCCAGGGCAGTGACGGGACGAGGCCCCAGCCCCTCGTAGAGGTGCGTGCGGCCCGTGGCCACGAGGACTACTCCCCTACGCGTCTCGTAGGCGCGAAGCTCGCCGCCGTGACCGTCCGCGACCGGCGCGACGACGCCGGGGATGTCACCCAGGGCAACGGTGGCGACGGGCGCGCCCCAGGCCTCGTCGAGGGCCTCGGCCAGGCCCGAACCAAGCACGACGAGCGCATCCGGGCGTCCCGCAAGGGAGGTGAGGACGCGACCGCCGACCACAGCCTCGTCGTCCAAGAGAGCCTCAGTGAAGCGCGGGTCGACGCTCACTGCTCGCCCTCTTCTGCGCCCTCAGCGTAGGTGCGCGAGGGAAGCTTCTCCTGCGCGCGCACGCGGCCCGCGCTGGTCAGCCAGTAGCCGACGAAGCCCACGACCATCGCCAGGAGGATACCGATGTTGGCGCCCGCCCAGTCACCCTCGCGGCCACCCAGGGGGCCGAGGAGGTAGCCCTGCCAGGACAGCCAGGAGGCTTTCGCGTTCACGACGAGGCCCCAGCCCACGAGCGAGCCGACGATCAGAGAGGCGACGGCACCCCAGTTCACCGAGCCGTAGCGACCCGAGGGGGTGAAGAGCGAGGGTTCGTCGTAGTCCTTGCGACGCAGCGCGATATCCGCGAGCATGACGCCGCCCCACGCGGCGATGACGACGCCCAGGGTCGTGAGGAACGCCGCGAAGGGCGTGAGGAAGGAATCCGCGAAGAACACGACGATGATCGTTCCGACCGTCATGATCGTACCGTCGATGGCCGTGGCAACGGGGCGCGAGACGGGCACGCCCGTGGCCAGCAGCGACAGGCCCGAGGAATAGATGTCCATGACGATGCCGCCAATCAGGCCCAGGATCGCAACCAGAGCAAAGGGCACGAGGAACCAGGTGGGCAACAGCGTCGTGAGCGCGCCAATCGGATCATTACCGATCGCCTCAGAGAGGGACTCATCGGCCGAGCCAACCAGGAGGATGCCGAAGAAGACGAGGACGACCGTGGGAAGCGCCGCACCCAGCGTCGTCCAGCCGACCACACCCTTCGTCGAGGCAGCGCGCGGCAGGTAACGCGAGTAATCCGCAGCCGCATTGATCCAGCCGAAGCCGAAGCCCACAAGGAGCATGCAGCCCGCGCCGAGCACCGCGGTCAGCGGGGCCGACGGACGCGAGGAGAGGACCGCGAAGTCAATCGTGGGAGCGACCAAAACCAGGTAAACGATCGTCAGGGCTGCGGTGGCCCAGGTGATCCACGTCTGGACCTTCATGATCGCCTCGAAGCCGAGGATGCCCGAGCCGGCCGCCAGGACGACGACGAGGATCAGCGCGATGATCTGGGCGACGACGTGATTCGTGAAGCCGAGCGCTCCCATGACCGTGGCCGTGGCCTGGACGGCCATGATCGCCAGGAAGGTCTCCCAGCCCACCGTCAGGATCCACGAGATCGCCGCGGAAATCCGGTTGCCGTTGAAACCGAAGGCCGCGCGCGACAGGACCAGCGTCGGGGCGGAGCCGCGCTTGCCCGCGATGGCGACAAGGCCACACACGACGAACGAGAGCGCGACACCCACGACGGACACGACGATCGCCTGGGCCAGGGAGAGTCCGAAGCCGAGGACCCACGAGCCCCACGAGATGCCCAGGACCGAGATATTCGCCGCGAACCACGGCATGAACAGGTCAGAGGGTTTTCCCTTACGTTCGGATTCGGGGATGACGTCCAGGCCGGCCATTTCGACGGCCAGAGCGCCCGATGACTGGGGTTCGCTCACGGTGTGCTCCTATGCGACGGAGATATTGTCAGAACGACGTAATCCTATCACACAGGTCACACGATTAGGCTCGGACGACAGGATTCGTCAGGTGCCCGATCCCCTCGATCTCGATCTCCACGCGGTCACCAGCCTGAACGACCTGCGCACCCGCGGGCGCACCCGTGGCGATCACGTCGCCGGGCAGCAGCGTCATCTGGTGAGACACGTAGGACACCAGCTCGAACGGGTTCCAGATCATGTGCGCCGTCGTGCTGTCCTGAGCGATCTCGCCGTTCAGGTAGGAGCGGATCGACAGATTGGTAACATCCAGGGCGGGGTCGACCGTGATCCACGGGCCCAGCGGGCACGCCGAGTCGAAGGACTTACCGCGAGACCAGGGGCCGCCCGTCATCGCGTCGCGGGCGGTCGCATCGTTGGCGATCGTGTAACCGAGGATCACCTGCGGCGCGTCCGAGGCGCTCACGTCCTTGGCGAGGGACTTGATGACGATCGCGAGCTCGCCCTCGAAGGCGACCTTGTTCGACCAGGCGGGGATCGCGATCGGGTCGTCGGGGCCCACGACCGAGGTGTTGGCCTTCAGGAAGATCGGCGGCTCGGGGCGTTCATCGGCCGGAATCGGGGTATCCGAGTAGTTATCGCCGATACCCACGACCTTCGAGCGCGGGATCACCGGGGAGAGCAGGCGGACATCGTCCAGCTCGTAGATCTGGCCGGAAGGCTCCACGGGCGAGAACAGCGGGTCACCCTTGAGCCCCACGAGCCTCGTCGAGCCCTCCTCGAGGGCGCCGTACACCGGGTTCGTACCATCGGAAAAACGTGCGATTCTCATGCCGGTAGCCTAACGCAGCCGCGCGAGCGTTGCGCCGAGCAGCGCCGACATACACGACGCCGGGTGCGCGAGGCACGACATGTGCCCGGCGCACCCGGCGAGGTGGTCGGCAGCTATTACTTCTTCTTGTGCTTGGGACGCTTCCAGACGCTGCCGGGAACGTCGCCGGGCAGCAGCGGGTTCTTCTCGCCCACGAAGACGGGTTCCTCGATGCCGCCTCGACGCTGAGTCTCGTAGTCGCGCAGCGCGCCGAGCACCCAGCGGGCCAGGAAGACCAGGGCGACCAGGTTCGTGATCGTCATGACCGCCATCGCGATGTCGACGGCGTTCCACACGACGTCCAGGGTCAGCAGCGCGCCGATCGTCGCAGAGAGCACGCACACGACGCGCACGGTCCAGCTCGCCCAGCGGGCATCCCCGAAGACGAAGGACATGTTCGTGTCGGAGTAGACGTAGGCCGCGATGATTGAGGAGTAGGCCAGGACGAAGATGAGGATCGCCATGGGGACGATCGTCCACGCGCCCAGCTCGTGGGCGACGGCCAGGGTCGTCAGGTTCGAGGGGTTCACGTCCGCGCTGCCCCACACCTTTTCGCCTGCGATGAGGATGACGAAGGCGGTCGCGGTGCACACGACGATGGTGTCGATGAAGACGCCCAGGGACTGGATGAGGCCCTGGCGCACCGGGTGGGACACGGTCGCGGTCGCGGCGGCGTTGGGAGCGGTACCCTGGCCGGCCTCGTTGGAGAAGAGGCCGCGCTTGGTGCCGTTGACCATCGCGGCGATGATGCCGCCGCCCAGGCCGCCGACGGTGGCGTCCACGGAGAAGGCCGAGGTGAAGATCTGGCCCAGCACGGTGCCGAACTGCGTGATGTTCATGAGGCAGACGATGGCGACCATAATGACGTAGACGGTCGCCATGATCGGGGCCATCCACTCGGTGACGCGGGCGACGGTGCGGATGCCGCCGAAGATGACCATCGCGGAGAAGACGAAGATGAGGCCGGCGACCGTGAGCTGGGCGGCGGAGAAGCCGCCCGCGCCGGGCAGGGGCTGCTTGGCGGCCTCCCCGAAGGCGCTCGTGAGCGTGCCCGCAATCGCGTTGGACTGCACGGACGTGATGACGACGCCGCAGGTCACTACCGTGATGACGGCGAAGACGTTGGCCAGGACGCGGTTCTTCATGCCGCGCTTGATGTAGTAGGCCGGGCCGCCGCGGAAGGAACCATCGGAGTGCTTCACCTTGAAGATCTGGGCCAGCGTCGCCTCGAAGAACGCGGTCGCCATGCCGACCAGGGCCACGACCCACATCCAGAAGATCGCGCCCGGGCCGCCAAACATAAGCGCCGCGGCCACGCCGAACACGTTGCCGATGCCCACGCGCGCGGCCAGTGAGATCGCGAAGGCCTGGAAGGAGGAGATGCCGCCGTCGGCTCCCTTGCGCGATCCGAGAACCGTGCGCACCATCTCCGGGAAGAGACGCAGCTGCACGGCGCGGGAGACGACCGTCAGGACGAGGCCCACGCCGATCAGGATAAAGATCGTCAGGTGCATCGTGATCCAGTCAGCGATGTGCTGCTCGATCTGGGCAATGTGTTCCACAGGAGCCTCCCGGGGTGTCTATCGACGAGGCCATGGTTGCGTCGCGGGGCCTCGCGCGCTTCGCGGGACGCACCCGCGCGTTGTAATGGGACCCGTTCATCTTGCCACAGGGCTTCGTACCCGGCAGGCGACGTCTCGCCACGTGCACGGCCACGCGTCTCCGCCTGACTGGCCCAGGCCTCGTCGATGAGCTGCGGGAAGGGCCCGGCGGTGCGGGGACGCAGACGTGGGCGCACTCTGGGACAATGGGAGTATGAGCGCGACTTTGAACGAGATCCTGGACGACCTGGAGGACGAGGGCCGCCTGGGCGACGACGATGCCCTGTACGAGGCCTTCGTGTCGTGGGCGCAGGGAACCGGGCGTCCGCTCTACCCCCACCAGGAGGAGGCCCTGGTCGAAATCCTGGCGGGTAACCACGTGATTGCGGCGACCCCCACGGGGTCGGGCAAGTCGATGATCGCGCTGGCCGCGCACTTCACGTCGATGGCACACGGGGGTCGGTCCTACTACACGGCACCACTCAAGGCACTGGTGTCGGAGAAGTTTTTCGATCTGGTGTCCCTGTTCGGCGCGGATAACGTCGGCATGGTGACCGGTGACGTCTCCCTGAATGCCGACGCGCCCATCATCTGCTGCACGGCCGAGATCCTCGCGAACCAGTCGCTGCGTGAGGGGCCCACGCTGGATGCGGACATGATCGTCATGGACGAGTTTCATTTCTACGGGGACCGTCAGCGCGGCTGGGCATGGCAGGTGCCGCTCCTGGAGCTGCGGACCCCGCAGGTGGTGGCGATGAGCGCGACGCTGGGCGACACGACGCGTTTCGAGCGCGCGTGGAAGGAGCGCACCGGGCGCGACGTGTCCCTCATCGACGACGCGGAGCGTCCCGTGCCCCTCGAGTTCGAGTACGTCGTGGACCGCCTGCCCGACACGGTGGAGCGGCTGCTGAGCGAGGGCCGCTGGCCCGTCTACATCGTGCACTTCTCCCAGCGCGACGCGGTGGCCACCGCGCAGTCCTTTGACCGTTCCTCGCTGATTTCGCCCGAGCAGAAGAAGGCGATTGCCGCCCAGCTGGCGGGCGTGTCGTTCACGAAGGGCTTCGGGCAGACCCTGAAGTCTCTGCTCGCGCAGGGCATCGGCGTGCACCACGCGGGCATGCTGCCGCGCTACCGCCGCCTCGTCGAGCGCCTCACGCAGGCGGGCCTGCTGCCGATCGTGTGCGGCACGGACACCTTGGGCGTGGGCATCAACGTGCCGATCCGCACGGTGCTGATGACGTCGCTCGTCAAGTACGACGGGCGCCGCATGCGTCACGTGAGCGCGCGCGAGTTCCACCAGATCGCGGGCCGCGCGGGCCGCGCCGGCTTCGACACGGTCGGTTTCGTGCGCGTCCTGGCCCCCGAGCACGAGGTCGACGCCGCCCGCGAGCGCGCACGCCTGAGCGCCGCACAGGAGGCCGCACGCGACGCCCGCGAGGCCAAGCGCGCCGCGAAGAAGTCCGCGAAGAAACGCAAGGGCCCGGGCGAGGGCGAGATCTCGTGGACGCGCTCGACCTTCGAGCGCCTGGTGGATGCGGCTCCCGAGCAGCTCACCAGTCGCTTCGAGATGACGCACGCGATGGTCCTCAACGTGCTGGCCGGTGCGCCTACGGCCGGGCGTGACCCGGGCGAGCACCTCGTGTGGCTGGCGCGCAACAACGACGATCCGCCCACGGATCGCAACCCGCACCTGCGCCGCCTAGGTGAGATCTACACGTCGATGAAGCAGGCGGGCGTCGTCGAGCACGTGTCTTCAGCCGAGGCCTCGGCGTCGGGTGAGCCTCGCCTGCGTGCGGCCACCGACCTGCCGGATGACTTCGCGCTCAACCAGCCGCTCTCCCCCTTTGCGCTGGCGGCTCTCGAACTGTTGGATCCGGAGTCCCCGACCTTCGCCCTGGACGTCGTTTCGGTCATCGAGTCGGTCCTGGAGGATCCGCGTCCGCTCCTGTTCGCGCAGGAGAAGGCGGCACGGGCCGAGGCCGTGGCCGCGATGAAGGCGCAGGGCATGGAGTACGACGAGCGCATGGCCGCGCTGGAAGAGGTGACGTGGCCGCGCCCGCTGGCTGATCTGCTGGGCGACGCGTTCGCGGTGTACCTGCACGCGAACCCGTGGATTGAGGATCAGGAGATTTCCCCGAAGTCGGTGGTGCGCGAGATGATCGAGAACGCGCTGACGTTCACGGGGATCGTGGGCCGTTACGACGTGGGTCGCTCCGAGGGCATCGTGCTGCGCTACCTGACGGACGCATACCGTGCGCTGCGCCAGATCGTGCCGGACGAGCTGATGACGGACGAGCTGCGTTCGATCATTGCGTGGCTGTCGGCGCTGATCCGCGCGGTCGACTCCTCGCTGCTGGACGAGTGGGAGGCCATGTCCACGGGTCAGGCCCTCCCCGCGTCCGAGGGCGACGGCACGGAGGGCGCGGAGCTGGCGTTTGGCGCGCGGGAGGACGGGACCGTTCCCTTCAGCGCGAACCGTCACGCGTTCCGCACGGCGATCCGCGGTGCCTTGTTCGAGCGCGTGGAGGCGATGAGCCGCGACAACGTCGAGGCCTTGGCGCGTCTGGACGAGGCCTCGCGCACCCCGGTGGTCGCCCCGTGGGGCGAGGACGAGTGGGACGCGGTGCTCGAGCGCTACTGGGCGGAGCACGAGTGGATCGGCATCGACCAGCGTGCGCGCGCCCTGTCACTGTGTTCCCTGAACGAGGCCCCGACCCGCGAGGACGTGCTGGAGCTGGCCCCCGCTGTGGTTTCCTCTGATTTCGAGCACGCCCAGGCCGTGCGCATCGAGGCGATCGCGGACGCAGTCGATCAGGCTGCGGCCGGCACGTTCTGGCTGGCCACGCAGACCCTGTTCGACCCGGAGGAGGACATGGACTGGCGCATCGTCGCCCTCGTGGACGTGCCCGCCTCGGACGAGGCTGGCAGGGTTGCCCTGGCGACGGTCACGGTCGGGCCGCGCTAGGGTTCGTCACCCCACCTTCACCGCGTGGGCGAAACAGCGGCCCTCAGTCGCTGCTGTGTAGATCCCACGGCCGATCCGGATGCGCCTTGGACATGGGCCGCTCTCCGATCTCCTCCTGGAGGCGCACGAGATATCCGTCGGGGTCCTGGATGAGGAACTGCCGGACGCCGATCTCCACATCGCCCGCCCGGTACCACTTCTCTTCGGGTTCAACAAAGATCGGCCACTGCGCCTGCGTGAGGCGCTCCCACGCGGCGTCCAGAGGTGCAACCTGGATCTCGAGGTTGATCCCGCGACCGAGTGGGGCCTCAAGCGTGCCGGTCGCCCACGTCCTGCCTTGGTTGATCTGGTCGAGCATCAGGTGCGCGCTACCTAAAACGAGGTATCCGAATCCCTCTTCGGGACGCTCGTATCTCAGAGAGAAGCCAACGAGGTCGCACCAGAATCGTTTGGAGGCCTCGTAGTCCGTGACTGCAAGTTCTGGAACGAGGCCGGGTTCGCTGCTCATTGCCTCACTCTAGCAACCCCATACGGGACTGTGTCCGGGAGACGCACAGACCGTCAGCGCCGAGACGCCTTGCGAATCAGCCAGTCCGCGCCCGCGAAGAGCGCCATGAAAAGCAGGGCACCGATCAGGATCGCGACGATGTTGATGGCGACCTGCGCGTAGCCGATGCGCCAGACGTTCACGAAGCCGTAGGGGTATTGGTGCGTGAAGGAGCCTCGCACGAGCGTGTACGCCACCCACGCGACCGGAATCAGCAGGGCGCGTCCCAGCGTCGCCCACGTAATGCCGCCGCGCGGACCCGCGAGCGCAGCAGTCCCCACGAAGGCGGCGGGGACAACGATATGTTGCAGCGGGTTGGTGACGAGCGCGAAGCCGGAGAGGACCTCGTAGGGGCCGATGAGGATCGCATAAACGATGGCGGTCACGGTGATCATCATGAGCGCGCACAGGTGCGTGGCCCTCCCCCACGCCCCGACGCGGCCTCGGCGCGCGAGGAGGGTCGAGATGATCGCAACCATGATGTTGGATAGCTCGGTGAAGTAGGACAGGCAATTGATGAGACGCTCGGGCGCACCCGCCCAGCCGTGAGCGGCGCCTGCAAACAGGCCCTCCTCGACGTATGTCGGCGCAGCGTAGCCATCGAAGGCCGTAATGATGAGGGTGGCAGCGACGCCCGCCCAGGCGAGGGCGGCAACCACCCAGTAGGCGGCGCGCCCGCGGCGGCTTAGTTCAGTCATGTCAACCATATGATCTCGTATCTCACGGAAGCAAACAGCGGTTATTGAAACAGGTCTGAGTGGGATCCCGTACGAATTGCCGTCACGACGCAGATCTCCGGCTCATCCAGATAAATCAACAGCCAATCTGGCCGAATATGACATTCACGAAAACCCGCATAGTTCCCAGTCAGGAGATGATCCCTCCGCTGGGGAGGCAACACTTCACCCGCAAGAATGAGGTCAATGACCGCTTCAAGCTCCTTGATAGGAAGCCCTCGTTTACGAGCCCTCTTCAAATCCTTCTTGAATTGACTGGTCATCACGAGGGCACGCTGGCCCCGCTGAGGCTCACTCATCATCGACATCCGCGAACGCTTGTGCCGCGGACGCGTAACGGGTAGCGGCAACACGCCCTGCGGCGATGTCGCGAGCCTCGCGCATAGCTAGCTCAGTTTCAGCGTTATAGCGAGGTTGGCGCAAGTCGAAGGGCAAGCCGCCCTCCATGATCGACTTATGAAGGAATACATTGACAGCATCCGTGAGGTTCATGCCGAACTGGGCATACACCCTCTCAGCTTCTTCCTTCACACTTGGATCCACACGCATGTTCAGCGTCGCCGTTTTCATATCGCCACACCTTTCAGACGAATGTACGACTTTCATTGTACAACGCCCATCAGATGTGTGACAGATGCCTGAGTATGCACGGGTATCGACTGGATTCCCGCAATTGAAGTCGGCATGCTCAAACAGCCGAGTCGGAGTTTAAATCCGGCCGGGGTCAGACCTGGGCGAGGTCCGTGACCTCAGCATCCGTCAGCTCGACGAGGTCGAGGGGGCTCAGTTCGACGCTCAGGCCTCGGCGCCCGCCCGAGACGATCATGGTCTCGTGGTCCAGGCACGCCGAGTCGATGAACAGCCGGTGCGCAGTGGTTTGCCCGAGTGGGCTGATCCCGCCCACGACGTAGCCGGTGCGGCGCTGTGCGACGGCAGGGTCGGCCATGGCGGCGCTCTTCGCACCTGCGGCCTTGGCGATCAGTTTCATGGACAGGTGAGCCAGGGCGGGCACGCAACCGACGACGAACTCGCCGGTGGGCTCCAGGCGTACCATGAGCGTCTTAAACGCTTGGGTGGGGTCAATGCCCAGTTTTTCAACGGTTTCTTCACCGAACGCCCGGGCGGCCGGGTCGTGCTCGTACTCGTGGATGGTAAAAGCAACGCCGGCCGCCGTGAGCGCCTCGATGGCGTGGGTGGGGCCGCCGCCGTGTTCTTTGTTGTGTTTCCGAGCCATGACCCCAGTGTAGGACGCGTCAGAGGATGGATGCGCTCGGGTCGTCGATGACGGCCTTGCCGAAGGGGAAGCAGGTGATCGGGATCATCTTGAGGTTGGCGATGGCCAGCGGGATGCCGACAATCGTGATGGCCTGCGCGGCGGCGGTGGTGACGTGGCCGATGGCGAGCCACAGGCCCGCAACGAGGAACCACACGAGGTTCATGAGAGCCGAGCCCGTGCCCGCGCCCGGCTGGTCGACGACGCTCTTACCGAAGGGCCACAGCACGTATCCGGCGATGCGGAAGCAGGCCACGCCCGCGGGGATCGTGACGATGAAGATGCAGGCGACGACACCCGCGAGGAGGTATCCCAGGAAGAGCGGGAGCCCTCCGAAGAGGAACCAGATGATGTTGAGCAGGGTACGCATGGCGTGTCCTTTCGTTGATCTGTGAACATACTAGTCTGACACGCCGCGCCGCTCAGATGTCCCTGAGTCGCCCCTGATTGGCCCCTGAAAGTTACTCCGCGCGTACCATGAGGGCATGAGTATTCCCGAGGCCATCGCCGCTGCCCGCGACCGCATCGACCGCGCGACATCCGCGTGCGGCCGCACCGATTCGGTGCACCTGGAGCTGGCGGTCAAGACGCGCACGCCCGAGGAATGCCGCGAAGCCGCCGCTGCCCTGCGTGAGGCGGGCCTGCCCATCCTGCTCGGCCACAACCGCGTGCAGGAGGCGCGCGCGACGGTGGAGGCGATCCGCGAGGTGCCCGGCGCGCGCATCCACTTAATCGGCCCCCTGCAGTCCAACAAGATCAACCACGCGTTGGCCTGCGTGGACGCGATCGAGTCGCTGGACTCCCCCTCTTTGGCTGCGAAGATCGACGCGCGCGCGACCGGCACGCTCCCGGTGTTCGTTGAGGTGAACGTCTCGGGCGAGGCCACGAAGCACGGCTGCGACCCCGCCGACGTCTCCGAGCTGATCGACGCGGTCGAGGCCTCGGCCCACCTGCAGCTCGCGGGCTTCATGACGGTGGGCCTGAACTCCCCTGTCGAGGCCGACGTGCGCGCCGCCTACGCGCAGCTGCGCGGCATCAGGGACGAGGCCGCATCTCGCCTGGGCGTCGAAGAGTCGGACCTGGCGCTCTCGATGGGCATGAGCCGCGACCTGGAGTGGGCCATCGCCGAGGGGGCGACAATCGTGCGCCTGGGGACCGCTATCTTCGGAGAACGCCGCGCCTGAGCGGACCGCTCGTTCGCGCGAGCACAGCGACGACTAGGATTGTCCGCATGATGACTGTTCTCGCTGGAATGTCCGCCGCGATCCTTGCGCTCGCCCCGATCACCAACCCGATCGGGGGTCTCGCGGCGTTCGCAGGACTCACCGCCGACAATGCTCCGGCTGCTGTGCGCTCGCAGGCATGGAAGACAGGCATCTACGTGTTCGCCATCCTGACGGTGTTCGCGGTCAGCGGCTCGCTCATCATGCATTTCTTCGGCTTCGACCTACCCTCGCTGCAGATCGCGGGTGGCTTGGTCGTCGCGCACTCGGGTTTCTCGATGCTGGAAAACAAGCGCCGTGCCACCCACGAGGAGGCTCAGCACGCGACCTCCAAGCCGGACGTATCCTTCTCCCCCATGGCACTCCCCCTCATCGCGGGGCCCGGCTCGATCGGCGTGGTTATCGCGCTGGCCGCCCGCAACACGGCCATCGGTTTTCATGTCGGCATCGTCCTGGGAATCGCGGTGACAGCCGCCGTCATCGCGCTGCTGCTGCGCTACGGCACGCCCTGGATCGACAAGCTGGGTGCCACCGGAGTCGGCGCGATCGTGCGCATCATGGGCTTCCTGATCCTCGTCATCGGCGTCGAGCTCATCATCCACGGGGTGCGCGCACTCCAGCTCTTCTAAGCGGAAGCCCGCCCCGGCCTCGTCGATGAGACGAAACTGAAGCGGGCAGCCACGAAAACGCGGGCGCTCAGGGGATGCGGTGCACCCACTCCTCACGCGCGAACTTCGTCTCGCAGCGCTCGCGCGCAACTGCAAGGTCCTCGTCGGTGATGGTGCCGACCGTGGCGTTGCACTTCTCCTTGAAGTGATCGAAGAACGCCTGGAGGATCTCCTCGCGGGGAAGGCCGGTCTGAGAGCGCATGGGGTCCACGCGCTTGACGGCGCTGCGGGTGCCCTTGTCGCGGATTTTCTCCATGCCGATGCGCAGGACTTCGTTCATCTTGATGGCGTCGATGTCGTAGGCCATGGTCACGTGGTGGACCATGTAGCCGTTGGCCCAGCGCTTCTGCGCGGCGCCGCCGATCTTGCCGAACTCGGAGGCGATGTCGTTGAGCGGCACGTACTTAGCCTTGATGCCCAGCTTTTCGAGGACCTCCATGACCCACTGATCCAGGTAGGGGTAGGCCTGCTCGAAGCTCATTCCCTCCACGAGGGCGGTGGGGATGACGAGCGAGTAGGTGATGCAGTTGCCGGGCTCCATGAACATGGCACCGCCGCCGGTCACGCGCCGCGACACGGTGATGCCGTATCGATCCACGCCGTCCTGCTGGATTTCGTTCTGGTAGGACTGGAAGGAACCAATGACGACCTGCGGGCCGTTCCACTCCCACAGGCGCATGAACGGCTTGCGGCGCCCCGCGGCCACGTCTTCGACCAGGGTTTCATCCATGGCGACGTTAATCATCGGGTCGACGACGGGGCCGTGGATGACGTCGAAGTCGATGTCGTCCCACGACAGGGCGGCACCCAGCGCGCGGCGTACGGCGATGCCGACGGCCTCGGGGGTCACCCCCATGAGGGTGTCGCCTTCGTGGAGGGCACCCTCCACGCGCGCAGCCAGATCCTTCGCGCTCGACGAGGCCGGGGCCCCTTCGAGGGACGCGGTGATCCGGGTGAGCGCGTCGTCGGGGTCGAGGAAGAAGTCGCCGGACACGCTCACGCGCGCGAGGCGATCCTCCTCCACGTCGGTGTCGACGACGACGAGCTTTCCTCCGGGGACTTTGTACTCTCCATGCATGCCCACGATTGTAGGCGCTCCGCTCACGCCCAGTCGGGCAGGACGCGCACGCCGCCCTTGTCGGCGGACGCAGCGAGCATGCCGTAGACGCGCAGGGCGTCGGAGACCTGGCGGGGGCGAGGCTTGGAGGGCTTCCACGGCGCGGCGCCCTTTTCGGCGCGGCGGCGCTCGAGTTCCTCGTCGCTCACGTTAGCGCGCAGGACGCGGTTGTTGACGTCGATTTCGATCTCGTCGCCGGTGCGCACAAGGCCGATCGCACCCCCGGCCGCGGCCTCGGGCGAGATGTGACCGATAGAAATACCGGACGTGCCGCCGGAGAAGCGGCCGTCGGTGATGAGGGCGCACTTCTTGCCCAGGCCCAGGCCCTTGAGGTAGGAGGTCGGGTAGAGCATTTCCTGCATGCCGGGGCCGCCCTTGGGGCCCTCGTACAATATGACGACGACGTCGCCTTCCTTGACTTGCTTGCTGAGGATGGCCTCGACGGCTTCCTCCTGGGATTCGACGACGAAGGCCTTGCCGACGAAGTGGAAGAGGGACTCGTCGATGCCGGCGGACTTGATGATCGCGCCGTTGGCGGCAATGTTGCCGTAGAGAACGGCCAGGCCGCCATCCTTCGTGTAGGCGTGCTCGACGGAGCGGATGCAGCCGGAGACGGAGTCGGTGTCGAGGGACTCGAAGAGGTTGGCGGTCGAGAAAGCCTGGGTGGTGCGCACGCCGCCGGGGGCGGCGAGGAAGCGGTGCTTGGCCTCGTCGGTGGCGCTCCCGCTGCGCACGTCCCACGCGCCCAGCCAGTTCTCCAGGTTGTCAGAGTGGACGGAGTGGACGTCGCGGTGGAGCAGGCCCGCGCGGTCGAGCTCGCCGAGCAGGGCGGGGATGCCGCCGGCGCGGTGGACGTGCTCGATGTGGTAGGTCGTGGAGTTGGGGGCCACCTTGCACAGGCAGGGCACGCGGCGCGAGATCGCGTCGATGTCGTCGAGCGTGAAGTCGACGCCGGCCTCGTTGGCGATGGCGAGGATGTGCAGGACGGTGTTGGTGGAGCCGCCCATGGCCACGTCCAGGCTCATGGCGTTTTCGAAGGCTTCCTTGGTGGCGATGGAGCGCGGCAGGACCGAGTCGTCCTCGTTGTCGTAGTAGGCGCGGCACATGTCGACGATGCGCGTGCCGGCCTCGGTGAAGAGCTTCTTGCGTTCGATCTGGGTGGCCAGGGTGGTGCCGTTGCCGGGCAGGGCCAGGCCGATGGCCTCGTTGAGGCAGTTCATGGAGTTCGCGGTGAACATGCCGGCGCAGGAGCCGCAGGTGGGGCACGCGTTGGCTTCGATGCTGGCGAGCTGGTTGTCGCTGACGGAGTCGTCGACGGCCATGACCATGGCGTCGATCAGGTCGAGGCGGTGCTCGACGACGCCGTCGACGGCGGCACCGGATTCCATGGGGCCGCCGGAGACGAAGATGGTGGGGATGTTCAGGCGCATGGCGGCCAGGAGCATGCCGGGGGTGATCTTGTCGCAGTTCGAGATGCACACGAGGGCGTCGGCGCGGTGCGCGTTGACCATGGTTTCGACGCAGTCGGCGATGAGGTCGCGGCTGGGCAGGGAGTAGAGCATGCCGTCGTGTCCCATGGCGATGCCGTCGTCGACGGCGATCGTGTTGAATTCCTTGGCGACGCCGCCGGCCGCTTCGATGGCTCCGGCGACGAGGTCGCCCATGTTCTTCAGGTGCACGTGGCCGGGGACGAACTGGGTGTAGGAGTTGGCGATGGCGATGATCGGCTTGCCGAAGTCGCCGTCCGTCATGCCCGTGGCGCGCCACAGGGCGCGCGCTCCGGCCATGTTGCGGCCTTGAGTGGATGTTGCCGAGCGCAGCGGGCGACTCATGATGTGCCTTTCTTTTGCCTTGTAATGACTCAACAGTAGGAGCGTGGGCGCTGCGTTTCCGTGCGGGTTTCGTCTCATGGACGAGGCCGGGGCTGGGTGGGGGCGGTTTTCGCGCGGGATTTCGGGGACTGTGGTGAGTGGGTCGCCGTGTCAGTGGGTGGACGCTTGTGGGCGTGATTGCAAGGAAAACGCAAGGAGCACGTGCGTGAATTAGCGTCTTGTCAGATGAGTAGTTGATCGCATTGGTCACGCTTCGGACATTCGGCCTCGTTCTCGACGCGCGAAACGTAGGCTGGGTGCACAGATTAGAGAAAGGACTGCGATGACCATTCGCACCACTCATGTTGGTTCCCTGCCCCGCACCCCCGAGCTGATCGAGGCGAATCGTGCGCGCCGTGAGGGTTCGCTCGGCGAGGCTGACTTCACGTCGCTGCTGCAGGATCAGGTTGACGGCGTTGTGAAGCGTCAGGCTGAGATTGGCCTGGATATCGTCAATGACGGCGAGTACGGTCACGCGATGATCGACACGGTTGATTACGGCGCGTGGTGGACGTATTCCTTCTCGCGTTTCGGTGGGCTGTCCTTTGAGGACGTGCAGCGTTTTGATGTGCGTCCTCCGGCTGGCCGTGACGGTCGCCTGTCTTTCTCGTCGTTCGCTGAGCGCCGCGACTGGCAGCGTTTCGCGGACGCATACGCGGATCCGGATTCGGGTATTCACATTGCGAACCGCAACCCGATCGCGTTCCCGACGATCACGGGTGAGCTGACCTATATCGGTGCCGAGGCCGTGGAGCGCGATATTACGGGCACGAAGCACGCGCTGGAGGCGGCAGGCAAGCCCGTGTCGGATGGTTTCGTGGCGGCGATTTCGCCGGGTTCGGCGGCTCGCGTGGCCAACGCGTTCTACGAGGACGACGAGGCCGTGGTGTGGGCGTGCGCGGATGTGCTGCGCGAGGAGTACAAGCGCATTACGGACGCGGGCCTGACGGTGCAGATTGATGCGCCGGATATCGCGGAGGGCTGGGATCAGATGAACCCGGAGCCCTCTGTTGAGGATTACCGTGCATTCTCGCGCGTGCGTATTGACGCGCTGAACCACGCGCTGGAGGGCATTGACCCGTCTCTGGTGCGTTTCCACGTGTGCTGGGGTTCGTGGCACGGCCCGCACACGACGGATATCCCGTTCAAGGACATCGTGGATCTGGCTCTGCTGGTGAACGCGAATGGCCTGACGTTCGAGGCGGCGAATGCTCGCCACGCGCACGAGTGGACGATCTGGCGCGACATCGAACTGCCTGAGGGCAAGTACCTGATCCCGGGCGTCGTGTCGCACTCGACGAACGTTGTGGAGCACCCGGAGCTGGTGGCTCAGCGTATCCGCCAGTTCGCGGACATTGTGGGCGACGAGCGTGTAGTGGCGTCGACGGACTGTGGCCTGGGCGGCCGCATCTACCCGTCGATTGCGTGGGCGAAGCTGGAGGCTCTTGCCGAGGGCGCTCGTCTCGCATCGAAGTGATCGCCTGACTGCTGGCCTGGGGCGCGCGGGGTGGATGAGTATCCACCCCGCGCGCTTTTCCCAGGGTTTTCTCAGCCAAAGCTCCCCGTTCTTTGAGCTTGGCGTCACACAATGGATTGTGTGTTGCAGCCCCCGTTTCCGGGTCGGCTCGCCGCGGTGGGGATCGCACACCGCGTCGGGTTCCGGGATTGGGGGCTGCGGCACGTCTGGGGTCATCTGATCATCCCCCTCTCAATTCATTTCTCCGTCATGCGGAAAACGGAGCCCTTTCTTCGTTATTCTGGAAGTAAGCACCCATTGTCGAGGCTGTTCGAGGGAGAACATCATGGGAGCAAACACCAGGGAGGGCACGTACTCCATCCGTTCGCGCGTTGGTTTGCTCGCTGCCGCTCTTGTCATCGTCGCCACGGCTTGTGGCTGCCAACAGACCACGCCCGCGGCGGAGGGGCCGTGGGCGGCCGACATTGAGCAGGCGCGCAGTGAGTGGGCGTCCAACGAGTTTGTCCAATCTGTCCTCGCCGACTCTGCCATCAGCGAGGCAGAACTACAGGACATGCGTCAGCGAGTGCTGAGCTGCCTAACAGACAAGGGCGTCACCGGCGCATCGTTCGGCCCAGGTGGCACGCTGAGCGTCCCCGATCAGCCGGTTGGCTCCTCCATATCCGCCGAACAGCAACAGGAGTTTGTCTCCAGCTGTTCCACCGATGCCGGTCAGCCGATCATCGAGGCGCTCGAGTTCGACATGCGAGTCAACCCGGATCACCGGGATTTCAACGAGCTGTACACGCAGTGTTTGATCCGTAATAAGGCGGTTGAGCCGTCCTTCACGGCCCAAGAGCTCGCGCGCGCTCGCGAGAGCGGAACGCCTCTCGACAGCGCACTGCCTTTCATCGACCCATCCCAGGGTCCCGACATTTGGCAACGATGCGTCGAAGACCCCAGCAAATGACCACAACCACCCTCAGGAGTTGAGATGGCATCTTCTCGCCGCTGGCTCGCCCTCACCGCGTTTGTCGCTCTCATCGCCGGTGCGGGCGGGGTCAGCGCGGGTATCCTCATTGCCTCGCCGCCCACCCCGGCCTCGTTGGCATCGTCATCTGCTCCGTCGACGGTCCCCGTCACCACACGCGAGTTCACCGACACGCGCTCCCTCACCCTCACAATTCCCCCGGCCTCGCCTCACGAACTTACCTCCCCCATCGCCGGGCGCATCACGGCCCTCCAGGCAGCACCGGGAACTCCCATCACGTCAGGTTCCATTCCCTGCGAAATTGATGGCCTTCCCCTTCTTGCCTTAGCCCTGTCCACTCCTCTCTATCAGGACGTGGTGGACGGAGCGACCGGACCAGACATTGCGGCCCTGAACGCTGAGCTTGCGCGGCTCGGCTATGCGGCTCCCGCAGATTCTCAGCGGGTCACGGCCGCCACGCGAGCGGCCCTGGCCTCGGCGATGGGCGTGAGCGACGGAGCTGGAGGTGTCCCCTCCCGTATCGAAGCCTCTCGCGTCCTGTGGATTCCAGCGCCGACCGTCACCCCTTCGTCGGTCCCCGTTCACCTGGGTGACAGCGTCGATACACAGACCGTTCTCCTCACCCTTGAGGACTCCCGCGACGCCTTGCGCCTCTCCGTCCCGCCGGACGCGTATCCCGAGGACCACGTCATCACCCTGGGGGATACGGACTACCCGGTCCCCTCTGACGGCATCATCACCGACCCCACCCTGACGGCGACGATCCTCTCCTCGCGCGAATACACAGCCTTCATCCGTTCCACACCGAGCGGCGATGGACCCGTTCAGCTGCCCGTCTCCTGGAAGCTCGCCTCCCCCATCACCGTCACGGTCATCCCGCCGGCCTCAGTAGTCGGAGACGCAACGAACGCGTGCGTCTTCGAGGACGGCGCGCCAATCCCCGTCTCTATCGTTTCTTCACAGCTTGGCCGAACCTACGTCCTGCCAACGACCCCGCTCTCCGCCGTCGACACCGCCGTCGAGGGACGCTCATGTCCGTCGAGCTAGACAACGTCGGGCACAAGTTCGCCGCAAGCCCGTGGCTCTTTCGCCATCTGAGCGCCCGCTGCGAGGACGGTGCCCTCACCGCCATCATCGGCCCGTCCGGTTCTGGCAAATCAACCCTGCTGTCGCTGATCGCGGGATGGGAAACTCCAGCCGAGGGTACGATCAGCGTCCCCCATCCGTCTGGTGAGCAGAACCCCCGCATTGCGTGGGTCTTCCAGAACCCGTTCGGCGTTCGCGCGCGCAGCGCGATTGACCACGTGGCGCTGCCCCTGCTGGCCCGCGGCATGAGCCGGGCGCAGGCCGATGTGGAGGCACACCGGCTCCTCGACGCTTTCAATCTGGCGCATCTGGCGACCCGCCCATTTCGGGATCTGTCGGGCGGCGAGGCTCAGCGTGTGCTCCTCGCGCGCGGGCTCGCATGCTCCCCCACCCTGCTCCTCGTGGATGAACCGACCGCGCAGCTTGATCAATCCACGGCTCGCGACATCGCCTCCACGCTCGGCTCGCTGCGCGAGGACGGGGTGAGCGTCGTGATCGCGACGCACGATCCGTCGATTCGCGCGCAGTGCGATGCCATCATCGACCTCGCCCACTTCCAGGAGGAGGAACAGCGATGAGCACACTCTCGTGGCGCGCACTCCTGTCCGAGGCCTGGAGGGACTGCCTGAGCGGGACGGCCCGCATTGGGATTCTGACCGTCCTCGCCACCGCCCTGGTCGGAGGCATCATCTGCGCCGATGCGTTCTCCCTTCGTTCCGTCAGCGTTGAGGCTGCCTCTTTCCGTGTCCATCTGGGATCAGTGCGGGTCCTCCAATCGCAAGGCGGCATCGACGGGGCCACTTGCGATGCGCTGTCGCGAATCCCCGGGGTGCGTGCAGGAGCCGTTCGCTCGGTCGAATCCGGCTTGTCCCCGCTCGCCCTTCCTGCCTCGTCGCTACCTCTGTATGAGGCCACGCCCGGAACCGTCTCTCTCCTGGGGACAACAACGGCCGATCCGACGGGAATTCTGCTCCCTGAGCAGGTAGCCGAGGACCTCGGCACCACTCAAGGAACCCTTCTCCCCCTCGCACACGGGCAGGCCGAGGTCGCGGGCACGTACCCGTGGGACGAGAACGACGGGCGTCGTCCCGGCTACGCCTACGCTGCTCTCGCCCCCGTGCCAGCAATGGGGACCTTCGATGAGTGCTGGTACGAATCCTGGCCGCACAGCGACGACGTCGATGCCCTGGTGCGCTCAACCCTCGTTGGAAGCGACGACCAGAATGCCCAGGTCCTGGCCATGAACCCAACGCGCGGGACGACCTTCGACGCGGCGGGGCGACTGCGATATAGGCCGACCTGGTGGGCGTGGATCGCCGCGAGCGCAATCGGTGCCGCGCTAGGGGCCGCTGCCACATGGTGGCGTCGCCTCGAGATCGCCTCGGCTCTGCACGCTGGGCTCCGCACGTCGGATACGACGGTCCTCCAACTGTTCGAGGCCGTGGCGTGGGTGGGCGGCGCATGCATCCTCACCTCCGGCATATGTCTGACGATCCTGAGCGGAGCAGCGCCCGACGATCGCTCCGATCTCATCCGTTTGGTCGCAACCGAGGGTGTCTGTGCCGCGTCGTGGACGCTCATAGGTGTCGTGATTGCCTCCATGACGATCCGCGAGCGCCAGCTGTTCACGTTCTTTAAGGGCCGATAGGTGTCTGCGCGTGATCGCGACTACAATTGATGTATGAACATCCTCGTGATTCAAAACGACCCGATCGTTCCGGTGGGTCAGTTGTCCGCCTTCCTCGGCGGTCACGAGGTGGTGCGCGCCTGGGAGGACCCGCAGCGTCTCCAGGACCTGGCGGTCGCTCCCCTGCCGGGTGCCCTCATCCTGCTGGGTGGCCGCGCGAACGCCTACGACGACGAGGCCTGGCCGTGGCTGGAAGCAGAACGCGAACTCGTGCGCCGCTGCGTCGCCGCACGCATCCGAGTGCTCGGCATTTGCCTGGGCGCCCAGCTGATCGCCGCGACCTTCGGCGGGCGCGTCAGCGTCGCTGACCCGGCGGGCCCCGAATACGGCGTCATCTCCCTGGCCTGGGGCACGAACGACCAGGCGGGCGGCGGCGGAGCCGTCCCCCTGCGCATGGCCCTGGCCTCGACCCACACGGTGTTCGCCGACCACGGCGACGCCATCGTGGAGCTCCCCCACGGCGCGCGCGAGTGGGCGCGCTCGGACAAATACACGCAGATTTTCTCCTACGGCACGGCCTTGGGCGTCCAGTTCCACCCCGAGGTCACGCGCGAGACCGCGACCGTGTGGGCTGTGAACAACGAGGACGTTGATACCGAAGACATCGTGGCCGGATACGACGCCCACGAGGGCGAGCTGGCCTCCACCTGCAAGACGCTCGCCGACTGGGTCAGCGGCGTCTTCTAAGGCGCACACAGAATCGCAGTGCGGGCACCCCCACGCGGTACCCACACTGCGATTGACAATCGGGCCTCGTCGCAGCGAGCGGAGATGAGGCCCGGCTTCTATTTTAAAGGAAAAAGCCGCAGCTACAAGGCTTTTCCAGGAACCAAGACCACCACGTGGGACGACTTGACAACGTTCCCATTCACAGCCTCGTCGCGGCGCGCGACGCACCCGGTCAGGGGGCCGCGACCTGCACGAACGAGCCCGTGCCGTACGCCCACACGCGACGCTCGGCGGCCGAGACGAACACGGCCTGGCCACGGCTCAGCTCCACGCTGTCCCCGCCCTGCTCCTCGCTCACGTGCAGGGTGACCGAACCGGAGGTCGCGATGACGATGCGCGGGCCCTCACCTGGCACGGCGACCTCGTCCACGCGGGAGGCGTGCTTGCCGGGTGCCAGCGTCGTCACCGACAG
Source organism: Pauljensenia sp. 27098_8_83 (assembly GCF_041432695.1). NCBI lineage: Bacteria > Bacillati > Actinomycetota > Actinomycetes > Actinomycetales > Actinomycetaceae > Pauljensenia > Pauljensenia sp. 27098_8_83. The sequence goes on from NZ_JAPWAD010000023.1 coordinate 41,775, forward strand.
CTCGAACTCCTGGGCGGGTGCCAGGAAACGGTCCGTTGTCGCCGAGGGGTGCTCGGGTGCCACGCGCACGGGCGGCAGGGCCGAGAACTCGGTGATTTCCACGAGCTGGGCGGAGTCCACGTACTTACCGGTCAGGCCCGCGCGCACGACGTTGTCGGAGGAGGCCATGACCTCGATGCCCAGGCCCGACTGGTAGGCGTGGATCTGGCGCGGCGGGATGTAGACGGCCTCGCCCGGGCGCAGGGACACCGGGTTCATGAGGAAGGCGACGATGATGCCCGGGTCGCCCGGGTGCTTCTCGCCCAGGACGCTCACGAGTTCGTCGGTGCGCGGCGAGGGGGACGTGCCGGACGCGAGGCGGGAGCGGCACGCGGCCACAAACTCTTCGACGAGCTCGGGGGTCGCTGGGGAGTCCTCGTCGAAGATCCAGGTCGCCAGGGAGCGCAGGCCCCCGCGCACGGTGGACAGCTTGAGGCGGTGACGCAGGCGGTCGGCGAGCTCGCCCTCCAGGCCGACGAGGAGCTGGCGGGCCTTGCGCGGCACGCGAAAGCCCACGAGCGCGCTGAACTCGGTGAGCGCGTAGATCATCTCGGGCTTGTGGTTCATGTCCCGGTAGACGCGGCGCGTGTCCGTGCGCTCAATCCCCAGGACCTCCTCGCGGAGGTAGCCCTCGCGCGCGATCTCCTTCGTCGGGTGCACCTGCAGGCTCAGGGTCTGGGCGGGGGCGATGATCTTCGCCAGGTACGGCAGTGTCGGTCCGAACGCGTAGAGCAGGCCTCCGCCGAGGGCTCGCTTGGGGTCCTCGCCGATGTGCTCGGCGAGGGTCTGCCCGCCCGTGAGCAGTGTCGGTCCGTCCGGGTGGGCGCCAAACCACACCTCGGACACCGGGTCGTCCCCGGCGGCGGCCCCCAGGAACTCGGGGATCGCGTTCGTGGAGCCCCACGCGTCAGCTTTCGTCCAGCCGATCAGTCTTTCCATAGGTCGAATCCTATCGGTATCGGGCGCTCAAACACGCGAGGGACGAGGCCGTGGCCCCATCCCCCGCGCGCTCGCGTCACTTAGGCGTTGGGTTGAGCAGCAGTTTCGCGCGCCTCGAGGGCAGCAAGCGCCCCGCCGCGCGCACGGAGCTCGGCGTAGGTGCCGGTCTCCACGACGCGGCCCGCGTCCATGACAATGATCTGGTCGGCATCACGCACGGCGCTGATGCGGTGGGCGATCTCGACAATCGTACGGCCCTTCGCGACGCGGGCGATGCCCTCGCGCACGCGCGCCTCGGTGGCCGGGTCGACCTGACTCGTCGCCTCGTCGAACACGTAGATCGGGGCGTCTCGCAGGAGCGCGCGGGCCAGGGCCAGTCGCTGACGCTGGCCGCCCGAGAGGCGCTCGCCCATGTCGCCAACAGCGGTATCCAGGCCGTCCTTTTCCGTGGCCAGCCAGTCGGTGAGGTCCACGGCCTCCAGCGCGCGCTCCAGGTCAGCCTCGCTCGCGTCGGGCGCGGCGAGCAGCAGGTTGGCGCGCAGCGTGTCGTTGAACAGGTAGGGGCGCTGGGGGGCGGAGGCGACCGTCGCGCGCAGGTCGTGCAAAGACACCTCGGCCACGTTCGTTCCGCCGATGGTGACGGTGCCCGAGGCAGGGTCCCACGTGCGGGTCAGCAGCGAGGCCAGCGTCGACTTGCCCGATCCGGAGGCGCCCACGATGGCGGTGCGCTTGCCGGCGGGGATGTGGATGCTGACGCCGTGCAGGACCGTGGGGGCGGGCGCGGGCACGTCCTCGTCCGTCGGGTAGGCGAATGTCACGTCGGTGATCTCGATGTCGCCGGGGGTCAGCGGCTTGGGGTCGGCCGGGTCGGCGACGACGGGCGCGCGGTCGGTGATCGCGAAGACCCGGGCGGCCGAGGCGAAGGCCTGATCCAGGTCGGCGGCGAACTCCTCGACCGCGAGGACCGGGCCGAAGGACCCCATCGCGATACCGAGGGCGAGGCCCGCCTGGGGCAGCGTCAGCGTTTCGGCGAGCACGTTCGAGCCCGCGACCATGGCAACCGTGACGATGCCGAGGGCGACGGCGGCCTGGTTGAGGCCTCGGCGCAGCGCGATCCAGCGGCCCTGGGTGCCCAGCCCCGAGGAGATGCGCTCCTCGATCACGCTCATCTCGGCCTCGCGGCGATCCTCGGCCCCAAAGGCGAGAACCTCGCGCACGCCCTGCACCGAGTCGGTCACGTGGGCGGCAATCGCGCCCCGGGCCTCGCGCAGCTCACGCGCCGCGCGCGCGGTGGAGCCGGAACCCAGGAAGGGAATGACCGCGCCGACGATCAGCAGGAAGGGAGCCAGCACGGCGGCCAGCGTCCAGGACACCGCGGTGCCCATCCACACGATCGACAGGATCGGGACGATGATCGCAGTGGTGACGGGGGCGAGCGTGTGCGCGAAGAAGACCTCGACGCGGTCGATATCCTTCGTCACGCGGTTCATGATGTCGCCCGAATCCAGGCGGTCCGTGCCCGCCGGAGCCTGGGGTTCAAGTTGGTCGTAGAAGTAGTTGCGCAGCATCGCCAGACAGTGGAAGGCCACGAAGTGACCGGCGAACTGCTCGAGGTAGCGGGCCAGGCCCTTGAGCAAGCTCAGGCCAATCGCACAGCCGATGATCAGCGCGATGCTCCACGCGCTCTCCCCCGACGCGAGGCCGGCGACGGCCCAGCCGCCCAGGGCGAACAGGGCGATGCCGATCATGAGGAAGACGATGCGGGCGGCGATGGAGGCCGCGAGGGGCGGCAGGACGCGCCGCGTGATCGACAGGAGTCGAAGAGACAGTTGCCTGCGGGTCATCGGATCGTTCCTTCCTGCAGGGTCGCGACGCGGTCGGCACCCTTGATGGTGGCGTCACGGTGAGAGATCGTCAGGGTCGTGCGCCCGGCACACACGGTCTCCAGGGAGGCGAGGATCTCGCGCTCGGAGGCCAGGTCCACGTGGGCCGTGGGCTCGTCCAGGATCATGATCGACGCGTTCTTCAAGAATGCGCGGGCGATCGCGATGCGCTGGGCCTCACCGCCGGACACGGCCAGGCCTCGGGCACCCACGCGGGCGTCGAGGCCGCCGGGCAGCGACTCAAAGAATTCGCCGAGGTGGGCGGCGCGCAGGGCCTCAATGAGCTGATCGTCCGTGGCCGCGGGGGCGGCCAGGAGCAGGTTGTCGCGCAGCGTGCCGGAGAACAGGTACGTGGTCTGCTCGACGACCGCGCTCTGGGCTCGTACCCACGACAGGGGCGCGGAAGCCAGGTCGACGCCGTTGAGGCTCACGCGGCCTCGAGTCGGACGCAGGAAGCCCTGCAGCAGCGCCGAGATCGTCGACTTTCCGGCACCCGAGGGACCCGCGAGCGCGACGTGCTCGCCCTGGGTGACGGTCAGGTTTACGCCCTGCAGGACCGGGGTGTCCGCGGTGTAGGAGAAGGACACGTCAGACAGGGCGATCTCGCCGGGGGCGGACGGGAGCGCGGGTACCTTCACTCCCTTCTCATCGGTGACGGGAGGAGTCTGAGAAATGAATTTCTTGATTTCCTTGTTGGCCGCGATGCCGCCCATGCCGATGTAGAAGAACTGGCCGATGCGGTCCAGCGGGTCGAGCATGATCGAGGAGAGGAGCACGAGGGAGATGCCCTCGCCGACGCTGATCGCGCCCTGCCGGTAGCGGATGAGGGCGAGGGCGATCGCGCCGGTGATCATGCCGAGGGAGAAGACGGAGTCGATGACGAGGAGGATCAGCTGGTTACCGGCCAGGTAGCTCATGACCTTCGAGCGGACTTCTTCGGCGGCCTCGGCCAGGCGCTGACCCATGTCCTTGCCGGCGTTCATGAGGGCCAGGTCGCCCAGGCCCTGGATGGCGTCGAGTTCCTTGGCGGCGAGCTGGCGGGAGGAGTGCCGGTAGCGCGAGGACACCGGCTTGAAAGCCTTGCGGAAGCCCATGACGCAGATCGGGACCAGCGGGATCGCGATCGCGAGGAATCCGCCCGAGGCCGGATCGATCGTGAGGGCGATGACGATGACGACGAGGATCGGGGTCGTCAGCGACGCAATCATGGGGGCCAGGAAAATGCCTTTGTAGGCGGCGACGCGCTCGACGCCGTCGGTGGCAGAGTTGACGACGCGTCCGGCGCGCTCGTTGGTGCGTTGCGAGGGCCCCAGGGCGAAGACCTGGCGGATCATCGAATGACGCAGCGCGGGCTCCATCTGGTTCATCTGAGATGCGCCCAGGGCACTGACCGCCCACGCGAACCCACCCGATCCGAGAGCGCCGAGCACGGCAATCCACCACGTCGACCAGGAATGCCCGTCGACAACACTGTCGATTCCCCAGCCGATCGCCAGGTAGGCGAGCGCCAGGCACAGGGCCGCTGCCCATGAGCAGACGACCACGATCGCGCGTTTCATCGTTCTCCTATCGCATGACACACACGAGTACACAACCAAGGATAGCCTTAGTTAGGTTCTGACACCAGTGTCACTTTGGACCGTTTGCGGCGCGTAGTGACGCCCTGGTGCCAGCCATGTTCAGCCGGCGAGGGTGACTCCGCAATAGGCGATGGTGGCGACGAGGAGGGTGGAGAGCGCGGCCAGGGCGAAGGGCTTGAGGCCCACCTTGATGAGGTTCCGAATCTTGACGCCGCAGCCGAGTCCGAACATCGCTGCAGCCAGCAACCCTGTCTGCAGCAGCCTGCCGGTCGTCAGCACGAAGTCCGGCAGAGGGATAAAGGAACGCAGGAGCACCATGGCGATGAACCCGATGATGAACAGCGGGACGATGGGCGGCAGCTTCGAACTCGACCTCTGTTGACTGGGTTCGCCTGCCGTACGGCTGAGACGGCGCTCCCGGATGCTGAGGATGGCCACGACCGGGGCGAGCAGCAGCACTCGGGCGAGTTTGACGATGACCGCGACCGTGAGCGCTCCGCCGCCGATGATGCCTCCGGCCGCGACGACTTGCGCGATTTCATGGATGGAACCCCCGGCCCACATCCCGGCCGTCTCGGAGCCCAGGCCAAGCAGGTTCGCGAGCAGTGGGACGAGGGGAATCATCAGCGTTCCGAAGATCACCACGAGGGCGACCGCGGTGATGGTGTCTTCCTCGGCCTCGTCGTCCGGGTCGGTGACCCCTGCCGCGCCCGCCACGGCTGCCGCGCCGCAGATGGAGAATCCGCAGGCAATGAGCAGCGAGAGCCCGGATGGAACCCGCAGCAGCCTCCCCAGGAGAACGGTGCCGAGCAGACCGCCGGCGACAATGCACACGACGACGACCAGCATTGGGGCTCCGAGGTCGAGGATGTCGGTCAGTACCAGCTGGAGTCCGAGGAAGACGATGCCGGCGCGCAGGAGCTTTTTCGCGGAGAAGTCGATGCCGTCGGAGGCCGCTGCTGGCAGCCGGACGACGTTGGCCAGGAGTATGCCAAGCACGATCGCGATAATGAACGGGCTGACTCCCGGCAGCAGCAGGCTGACCCCGTACGATGCTCCGGCCGCGGCCAGGCAGAGGACAAGCCCGGGCAGGAGCGCGCGGACTCGGGCAAGCAGCGTGTGTTCCGGTCGGGCAGTCGCAATGTTCTGTGTCTGTGTCATGCATCCATTGTTTCATGGGACTCACTTGCGCGAGTAGAGGCAGATACGGTCCGCTATACAAGTTATGCTTGTGGCTGGGAGGTGGAAGATGCGCTACGAGCCGGACTTGGAGGCACTGCGAGTCTTGGCGCTCGTCGCGAAGGAAGGCAGCATGTCGGCGGCAAGCGCGCAGTTGGGCGTGAGTCAGCAGGCGATATCTCTGCGCATCCGGAACCTGGAAAAAGATCTGCGCATGCGACTGCTGGTGCGTTCCGCACGGGGCTCCCGACTGACTCCGACAGGCGAGCTGGTTGTTGGCTGGGGAACAACGCTGCTGACAGCGGCCGACGAGTTCTCGGATGCTGTCAACTCGCTCCGCACGGATCGCGGGAAGATGATGCGCATCGCCGCGAGCCTCACGATCGCAGAACACCTCCTACCGGATTGGATCGCCCGGTGGCGCATCTCTCACGGCAATGACGGCCCGGTCGTTCAACTCACAGCCGCCAACAGCAGCACGGTCGTCGAGGCCATACGCGAGGGAACCGCAGACCTCGGGCTCGTCGAGACCCCTGTCGTTCCCGCCGGCCTCCGGTCGGTCACCGTCGCTTACGACACCATCGAAGTCGTTGTGCAGCACGGTCACCGATGGGCGAAGACCCGCCGGGTGTCCGTCCGTGAACTGGCGGGCACTGGGTTGGTGCTCCGCGAGACCGGCAGCGGCACCCGACAAGCGCTCGAGAACGCCCTCACCGAGGCGGGCTTTCCCCTCGCAGCCGAGCCCGCAGCCGTGCTGACGACCACGCTCGGCGTTCGCAGCGCGATTATGGCCGGCATAGCCCCCGGCGTATTGAGCTCCCTCGCCGTGTCCGAGGACGCCCGCGCCGGCCGACTCGTGCGAGTTCGGATCAACAATCTCCAGATCACCCGCCCGCTCACCGCCATCTGGGCCGGGACGACTCCGCCCCCTCACATACGAGACTTCCTGGACGTCATCGCGCGAACTGACCGGTAACGACCAATTTTGCATCGCGACCACATAAAGAAGCCACGGCCTCG
>NZ_JAPWAD010000024.1:0-42926 GCF_041432695.1 Pauljensenia sp. 27098_8_83
CGACGGCAGGGCCTGGCCGAGCTAGTCCAAGCGACACAAGCGCCGCCGGTCTGGAGGGCACCGGAGGGACCGGAAGGCCGGGCTGCGGTGCCGGTGGCCGACGGCAGGGCCTGGCCGAGCTAGTCCAAGCGACACAAGCGCCGCCGGTCTGGAGGGCACCGGAGGGACCGGAAGGCCGGGCTGCGGTGCCGGTGGGCGGCGGCGGGGCCTGGCCGGACAACGAGTCGACGCGCCGAGCGAAGCTCGCAGCGCGGACGGCGGGCGGGCCGCCGCCCACGGGCACACCAAGCAGCCCGGCTCCACACGAGCACACCAAGCAGCCCGGCCCCACAACCGGGTCCTCCACCGCCCGGAACACCAGCGGCGCCATCAACACCGCCGGAACACCAGCGGCGCAACACACCACCGAGGCATAGCAAAGCCGCCCGGCCCCGCAGGGGCCGGGCGGCTCAGCCAGTATCAGAGGATCATCGAAGAACCACGACAATGTCGGGATTACCGAGACCGCTTTCCTGGCGCACGTTCGAGATGCCGAGCTTCGATGCGATGTCCTTGGCGGTACCTTCCATGCGGGGATCCTCATAGAAGACGGTGGAGGCCTGAGTGGTCCAGCCGTCGGCGTTCGCGGCGCTGGTCCCCGCGTATCCGGCTTGGTTCAGGATCTGGGCCTGCTGGCTGGCGTACCCCTGAGTGCCGGTGCCGTTGAGGACCTGAATGACGGCACCGTGGTCAGGCTCTGAGGTAGCCGCCGGGGAGGACGAGCTCGGGGAAGGCGTGGGCTCGTCAGAAGGGGTGGCCTCGACTGTGGGCGCGGCGCTGGGGCTCGCGGACGCGCTGGGCGTCGTCGCGGCAACGGTCGGCGTGGTCGTGGCCGGCGTCGTGGTCTGTTGGCGCGACAGGGCAGTCGCCGCTGCCCATCCGAGGGCGGGAACGATCACGAGGATGGCCAGGAAGGGCCACACGTTCTTCCACTTGGACGGCTTGGGGCGGTGCATGCCGACGGGCATATCTTCGCCGGCGCGGTCAAATTCATCCCTGGGGTACTGAGAACTCACGCGTTCAGACTATCGGATAAGAGGGAGTGCGGCGCAAGTGGCGCGCGGGGAATGTGGCGTGGCTTGTGCGGCATTAGGCTGGAGCTATGAGTGAACACAATCCCCGTCCGCTGGCTGAATTGATCGATCCCGGCTGGGCTCGGGCGCTCGCCCCGGTGGAGGGGCGCGTCCACGAGTTGGGCGCGATGCTGGCGACCGAGGTCGAGGAGGGGCGCGGCTACCTGCCTGCCGGCACGGATGTGCTGCGCGCGTTTACGTACCCGTTCGACAAGGTGAAGGTTCTGATTGTCGGGCAGGACCCGTATCCGACGCCGGGCCATGCGATGGGTTTGTCGTTTTCGGTGCGCCCGGGGGTGGCGCTGCCCAAGTCGCTGATCAACATTTTCCGCGAGCTGAGCGAGGACATGGGCGTTCCCGCTCCGACGTCGGGGGATTTGACGCCGTGGTGCGAGCAGGGCGTGTGTCTGCTCAACCGCGTGTTGACGGTGCGTCCGGGCGCGCCGGCGTCACACCGAGGCCGGGGCTGGGAGGAGGTCACGCAGTGCGCGATCGACGCGCTGGTGGCCCGCAGGAACGCGGATGGTTCGCGCACTCCCCTCGTGGCGATCCTGTGGGGTAAGGATGCGCAGTCGCTCACGCCACGCCTCGGGGAGACGCCGATTATCGCGTCGGCGCACCCGTCGCCGCTCTCGGCGTATCGCGGGTTTTTCGGCTCGCGGCCATTTTCGCGGGCGAATGAGCTGCTGGAAGCACAGGGGACGTCCGGCGTGGACTGGTCGCTGGGCACCTCTCATTGACGAGGCCGGGGCACCTCGCCCGATCGGGCGACGGTGAGGTGCGGCTGCGGTGCCGCGGTGAGGGACTCCGTGGAGCCGGCTATCGGACTCGAACCGATGACCTGCTGTTTACAAGACAGCTGCTCTACCAACTGAGCTAAGCCGGCGGCGGACACTAGTGTGCCACAGGTGGGGGCTTCGGCGCGCGCGGGCGACGGTGCGTGGCCGGTCGCACGGATGCGACGCAGCGATGACTGTGGGGGTGGGGCCGCGCAGCGGCCCCACCCCCACAGTGCCGACAGGCTCAGTTGGAGCTGTTGGTTGTCTCGGAGCTCTGGGTGTCGTCGGCCCCGCTCTGGGAGGGTTCGGTGGCCTCGGGGGCCGTGGTCGAATCGGTGCCCTGGGTGGCGGAGTCGGTGATGCCGAATTCCTGCGCGATGGTTTGGCGCAGCGCGGGCAGCTGGCTGCCGAGCGGGATCACCGTGGAGTGATCCTTGACGAGTTCGGGGGTGCCGAGGCTTCCGTTGCGGCCGCTGTATCCGGCGTTCTGCCAGGCGGTGGTGGAGGCCTTGAGGTAGTCGTCCACCGCGTTCACGGGGAAGGTGTCGATGACGTTGGAGGGGACGCCCACCTCGGTGGCGATGACCTTGACCTGCTTCCAGGAGGCGTCGAGGTTCTGGACGACGGTGCCGTTGGAGGCCTGGAACTGGCTGCGGAAGTAGGCGAGCAGGGCGTGGTGGAAGTCCACCCACTTGTCGGGTGCCTTCTGCGCGACGACCAGGGAGGCGCTGGCGGCGGGCTTCAGGTAGTCCATGTCGACGGTGATGACCGGCTGGAGCTCGATGTTGTAGTGTCCCTCGGCCGCCCACGTGGTGAGGTCGGCACCCATGTACGCGTCGAGGTCGGCGCACGCGTGGCAGGAGTAGTCGAAGTATTCGGTGAGGGTGGGCAGGTTCGGGTCCGCCTCGGCGACCACGCCGTTCGCGTTGACGATGATTGGGCGGCCGTCGGCGTAGGGGCCGAGGACCTGGGATGCGTCGACGTTGTGTGCGGCGTTGACCTGCGCCTGCTGCTTCCAGATGACGCCGCCGACGGCTGCGACAACCGCGAGGACGATGACCGCGACGGCGGAGATGACGATGATGCGGGTGCGGCGGTCGGCGCGCTCCTGCGCTTGGCGCATCTGCGCGGCTTTGGCGCGCACGGGGTCGACGGTCGGCTTCTTCTTCTGAGCCATGAACTCACCCTCCAAAGTAGTTGAATGTTGCAATAGTATCGGGCGCGGTCTTCCCGCGCTTAGTGCGCCAGCCCACCCGTGATGATCAGCCACGCACCTGCAAGGAACCCTCCACAGCCTACCGCGAGGAGCGCGCGCCCCCATGCTGGACGCACGATGACGCGCAGCGATGTCGCCATCCCGACGCGCAGATCCGCGGCAAACGGCATGAGCCACGCCGCCAGGAGAGTGACGCTCGCGAGCGCCCATACGATAATCGTGCCACGCGGGTCGCCAAGCCAGTAATCGTCGCGGTCAAGGCTGGTGGCGGTGGCGATGTCGACCGGCCACGACCACAGGACGCGTTCCTCATGCGCGTAGGACACGAAGGCCCAGATCGCGTAGGGAACGAGCCCTCCTACGACGAGGCCGAGGGCGGTGGTGAGGACCGAGCGCACGAGCAGGATCGGGGACATGGCGATGAGCGCCGCACCGTCCGACGCCTTGGGGCCGCGCAGGATGCGGCGCCTCTCGAGCCACCGACTCATGGCGCCGACCAGGCCGAAGGCGGTCAGGGCGATGCCGACGATGAGGGTGCCGCTCATGCCGAGCAGGAAGGGCAGCGCAGCCAGGAGCGCGAGGAGTGCGGCGCTGGAGATCCAGGCGGTCTTCTTCGCCGGGGACGAGGCCGACTCCCCCTGCGCGCCGACCGCGGTCTGGCCGGGGTCCCACTGCTGTCCCACACCCATCGGCGAGGCCGCGACGCCCGGCTGAGGCGAGGGTTGCTGGCCGTATCCGGGCACTGCGCCGGGATCGGCGCCACCACCCCGCGGATCCACATAGCCGCCCTGGAACCCCTGGTAGTCAGGCTGAGGATAGGGGGCCATCACCTCGGTGGGATCCGCGTCGTCGACGACCTGCCATGTGTCGGTCGCATCGTCGTGCCACGCGACCTCCTCGGCGTCGTCTCCCCAGTCGCCGTAGCCCTCGGCGACGGATGCGGTGTCCACGACGTCGGTGTGGTCGTTCGCCGCGGTGAATTCGGAGGCGTCGCGGCGCGGGTGCTGGGGATAAGAGACGGCCCGCGCGCCCGAGGCACCCGGCCGCTGTCCCGCGTCCTCCCACTCGGGAGGCGCGGCGATCTCCTGCGGGTCGGAGCTGACCATCTGCGTGCGCATGCCGGTGTCGAGGAGCTGCGCCCAGTTGACGGTCACGTAGTCGAGCTCTCCGGGCGCCCACCCGACGGCGCTCATGAGGTCGGCGACGATCAGGGAGGGCGACAGGCGCTCATCCGGATCGGGTGAAAGCCCGCCCGCGAGCGCGTCTGCGACCATGGGGTGCAATCCGGCGAGGTCAGGGTCCCCCTCGAGAACGCGCAGCATCGTCGCGGAGACGTCCCCCTTGCCGAACGGCGGGCGGCCGGTCGCGCAGGACAGCAACGTCGCACACCAGGCCCACCAGTCCGATTCCTTCGTGGCACCGTGTCCCTGGAGCAGTTCGGGCGCAGTGTATCCGGCAGTGCCGGACACGAGGCCCGTGCTGGTCAGGTGCTGATCCGACGTCGCCATCGCAATGCCGAAATCGATGAGAACGGGGCCGCGCGGCGAACAGATGATGTTGGAGGGCTTGATATCGCGGTGAATGATGTTGGCGTGATGGACCGCCGCAATCGTGGAGGCCAGGTGGTAGGACAGGGCCGCAACGCCGCGCAGCGGGACCGGTCCCGAGACGAGGATTTCCGCGAGCGTGGGCCCCTCGACGTATTCGGAGACCACAAAGGGCTGCGTCGCCTCGGTCTCCGCATCGACGATGTGCGCGACGAAGGGGGAGCGCACGGAGTTCACGGTGCGCGTCTCGCGCTCAAGACGCTGGCGCGATGCCTCCGAAGCCGCCATCGCGGGATGCATGGCTTTGAGGGCGACACGCATGCCGCCCCCATCTTCGGCCAGCCACACCGTACCCGCGCCGCCCGTTCCGAGCCTGCGGATCAGCCTGTAGCCGCCCAGTTCCTCGCCTTCTTCCACGCCCTCAGACTACCTGGCCCCTCCCCCATCTGCGGCCATCCGCGCGGGGCGGCCCCGGCCTCGTCCCCGTCATCAGCGGGGACAAGATCACCGAGAATCCACGATCTGAGCCGAACTGTACACCCGCGCGCGAGCGTGCTAACTTCGCTATTAGTCGCGCGCGCGGAATGATCCGCGTTCGCACTCCGTGGGCGAAGACGCCCCACGGTCGCCCCACAACGGATCGTCCGGCACGTACCTGCCGGTGGGAAGGAAAACTCCATGGCAACCGTCACTTTCGACAAGGCCACCCGCATCTACCCGGGTTCCGACAAGCCCGCCGTCGACCAGCTCGACCTCGAAATCAAGGACGGCGAGTTCCTCGTCCTCGTCGGCCCTTCCGGCTGCGGTAAGTCCACCTCGCTGCGTATGCTCGCGGGCCTGGAGGACGTCAACTCCGGTCGCATCCTCATCGGCGACAAGGACGTCACGGACGTTCCGCCGAAGAACCGCGACATCGCGATGGTCTTCCAGAACTACGCCCTCTACCCCCACATGTCGGTGCGCGAGAACATGGGCTTCGCCCTGAAGATCGCCGGCACCCCCAAGGAAGAGATCAACAAGCGCGTCGAAGAGGCCGCTAAGATCCTCGACCTGGAGCCCTACCTGGACCGCAAGCCCAAGGCCCTGTCCGGTGGCCAGCGTCAGCGCGTTGCCATGGGCCGTGCGATCGTCCGCAAGCCCCAGGTGTTCCTCATGGACGAGCCCCTGTCGAACCTGGACGCGAAGCTGCGTGTCCAGACCCGTACGCAGATCGCCTCCCTGCAGCGTGAGCTCGGCGTCACCACCGTGTACGTCACCCACGACCAGACCGAGGCCCTGACCATGGGCGACCGCATCGCGGTTCTCGCCGGCGGCCTCCTCCAGCAGTGCGGCACCCCGCAGGAGATGTACGAGCGTCCCGCCAACGAGTTCGTCGCTGGCTTCATCGGCTCCCCCGCCATGAACCTGGGCACCTTCACGGTCGAGGGCGAGTGGGCCAAGCTCGGTCCCGCACGCGTGCCTGTTTCCGAGGCCGCACGCGCCGCGATGACCGCTGAGGACGGCGGAAAGATCAAAATCGGCTTCCGTCCCGAGGGCCTGGAAGTCGTTTCCGGCGACACCGAGGGCACCATCCCGGTCGAGGTCGACTTCGTTGAGGAGCTCGGCTCGGACGCCTACGTGTACGGCCACCTGGCCGGCGCGGCCGAGGGCGAGGCCCTGGGTTCGGGTGCCGAAGGCACCGGCAAGCAGCTGATCGTGCGTGTCCCCCCGCGCACCGCGCCCGCGCGCGGCGGCGTCCTGCACGTGCGCATCCGCGAGGGCCAGCAGCACAACTTCTCCGCTGCAACGGGCGCTCGCCTGCCCGAGTGACGCTGAAGGCTCACACGCAGCGATAATCGGCCCCGGCCTCGTCCTCTCGTACCTCCTGGATGAGGCCGGGGTTTCGCTGTGCCCGCGTGTGTTCTTGGCCGCGACTAGGTGCAATACCGAGTCAGGGCTATACGTGAGGCGTTCAAGATGCGACAATAGGCCCCATGGCTTTGGACATTACGGCGGCCGCAGTCGACCCCGCCCTTCTGGACCTCCCCTGGGATGTTCCCCTGGAGGAGTGGCCGTCCAGCCTACTCGCGGCACTGCCCCGCGGCATTTCCCGCCACATTGTGCGCTTCGTAAACCTGTCCGGCCGCGTGCTCGCGGTCAAGGAGATCGGGCCGACGGTGGCGCACCACGAGTACGATCAACTGCGAGATCTCTCGCGCCTGGACGCCCCGTCCGTTCAGCCGGTCGCCGTCATCACCGGGCGCAAAACCCCCGAGGGCGAGGAACTCAACGCGGTCCTCATCACCGAACACCTGCAGTTCTCCCTCCCCTATCGCGCGCTCTTCTCCCTGTCGATGCGCGAGGACACGGCGACGCGCCTCATCGACGCACTCGCCCTGCTGCTCGTACGCCTCCATCTTCTGGGCTTCTACTGGGGCGACGTCTCCTTGTCGAACACGCTGTTTCGCCGTGACGCGGGCGAGTTCGCCGCCTACCTGGTCGACGCGGAAACCGGCGAGCTACACCCGGAGCTGACCCCCGGCCAGCGCGAGTACGACGTCGACCTGGCCCGCACGAACATCATCGGCGAGCTCATGGACCTCCAGGCGGGCGGATTCTTCCCCGAGGACTCCGACCCCATCGACGTCGGCGACCGCATCCGCACCCAGTACGACCTGCTGTGGAACGAGGTCACCGCCGAGGAGTCGATCCCCAACGACCAGCGCCAGTACCTCGTCAACGATCGTATTCGCCGTCTCAACGACCTCGGTTTCGACGTCGCCGAGCTGCACATGTCCACTGATGCCTCCGGCGAGCGCCTCGTCATTCAACCCAAGGTGGTCGACGCCGGTCATCACAACCGCAAGTTCATGCGCCTGACCGGCATGGACGTCGGCGAGCACCAGGCCGCGCGACTCCTGGCCGACCTGGACACGTGGCGTGCCACCAACGGCCTCGAAGGCATCCCCCTGGAGGAGGCCGCCCACGAGTGGATCACCAACGTGTTCACGCCCATCGTGCGCGCCATTCCGCGCGAACTGGCAGGCAAACTCGAGCCCGCTCAGCTGTACCACGAGTACTTGGAGCACCGCTGGTATATGGCTCAGCAGGCGGGCCACGATGTCACGCGTGACGAGGCCCTGGCCTCGTACATCGAGACGATCCTGCCGTCCAAGCGCGACGAAGCCGTCCTCATCGAACCCGGTCCGGGACGCTCGTCCATATTCAGCGCGGAGTCGAACCCCGACCTATGGTGATGGGGTACCGTTTTTCGCCTCGCTCCTACTAGGAGGATCCATGTCCGAATTCCCCCGTATCATCGCCCACAGGGGCGCATCCTCGCTCGCGCCGGAAAACACGATCGCCGCGTTCTCTAAGGCCATGGAGGTCGGTGCCCGCTGGTTCGAGTTCGACGTGGACATCACGGGTGACGGCTCCCTCATCGTCATCCACGACGATACCCTCGACCGCACGACGACGGGATCCGGCTCGTACTACCAGCTCGGGTTCTCCGACATCCGCCGCCTCGACGCCGGCCGCTGGTTCTCGGACACCTACCGCTTCGAGCGCATCCCCGAGGCCGCGGACGTCCTGGCCTTCGCCCACGCGCAGCAGATGGGCGCGAACCTGGAGATCAAACCCTGCGCGGGCGGGGATCGCCTGCGCGAGCGCCTCATCGAGGCCCTGGCTGTCACGCTCGCAGGAGACAAGGTTCCGTCGCGTCTCATCGTCTCCTCTTTCGACCACGACCTGCTCGCCGCCTTCCACGAGGCCCGCCCGTCCGTGGCGCTCGGCTGGCTCATCGAGCGCGCCTCCGACGAGTGGTGCGAGGGCGCGGCCGCCCTGGGTGCGACAGCGATTCATCCGGGTGTTGAGGGCCTCACCGAGTCCGACGTGCGGGCGATGCGCGACGCCGGTTTCGACGTCAACGTGTGGACCGTCAACGACGTGGAGCATGCCCGCGAGCTGGCCTCCTGGGGCGTCACCGGCATCTTCACCGATCGCCCGCAGGATTTCCCCGCCGAGGCCCTGAAGGCCTGAGGGGAGTCGGCGCGGTTCATGGCCGCGCTGCCACTCTCACGAGACGGAGGGGGCCGGGAACGCTCACGCGCCCCGGCCCCCTTTCACGTCTGCTTCTGGCGGCTCTTTACGCCTCGCCCGCGCGGCGCGCGAAGCGCTTGGAGACGTGCTTAGCCAGGGACAGCTCGGCGATCGAGTCGACCACCATGAGGCCGCCGACGATACCGGCGAAGCGCATCCAACCGGACCGCGGGGCGGAGGCACGCACGGCGGCAACCAACATGCTGGTGCCGACGATGGCCTCGGCGGCGACGGCGGCGTGGATGATCCACGGGCGCTCGACGGCCACGGACTCGTAGGAGTTCCACAGGGGCTTCACGACCGACTGCGGCTGACCCATCATGATGTCGACACTGCGGCCGATCGCGTTCGAGATGCCGCGCGCCAGGTGCACGGACACGCCCTCGACGTCCTCAATGTCGGTGGTGCCCAGCAGGAAGCCCGCGACGGAGCCGGGCAGGCCGAGGGCGCGCACGACCTTCCACACGGATTCCTCGCCGGTCGTGGCCACGGAAGCCCACAGTGCTTCGGCGTCGGAGCCGGGGACGGCCTCGGCGATCTCCGCCAGATCGAGACGGTCACCCACCAGGTCGATGACCTCGCCGGGCAGCTCGGCAGTGCGGTCGTGTCCACCGGGAACGATCGCGGCGTCCATGCCCCAGTTGTGGGACACGATGTGCTCCAGGTGATCGTCGGTGACCAGGAAGACCTGGAACTCGCCATCCGTCACGGACAGAGTCACGAGCGGCAGGTCGCCGAAGTTCCAGCCCTCCTTCTCGGCGGGCAGCTCGGCGAGGAGCGCGCGGTGTCCCTCAGCAAGCTCGAGGTCGCCCAGGTCCACGCCCTCCAGCGCAGCCAGGAGCGGCACGGACGACGCGGGGGTGCGGCCAATCTCAACGATACGGGTGGGAGTCGGCTCCACGGCCGAGGCGTTCTCCTCGTCAGAGGGCCACACCTTGCCCAGCGGCGAGTCACCCTCGGGCAGGTGGTCGGCGGTCGCATTCCCGATGCGCACCTCAGCATCGAAGAGGATGGCGAGCTCATCTGCCAGTTCGGCGGGCGTCGGGCCGGGGACTACCTCGGTCGACCCGGCGGGCACGGTAGCAACGCGCTCCTCATCAACGGCGACGTTGAGACCCAGCAGCTGCGGCGATGAGGGGAACCACTCGAGCTGCGCGAGGATCGAACGCTCCTTCAGCTCTCCGGCAACCACGCTGGGGTCCAGATCGTGGCCGATAATCATGCCTTCAACACGAGTCCAGTCCTGGGCCATGTCACTACCTTCCTGTCCGTGGTGACGTCGTCTCACCACTCTATGGTTCCATTGTGTCGCGCGGGTCGCTATTTCGCTCGCCCGCGCGGTCAGTTACGAGATTTTGTGTTGCTCGCCCCCGCCCCACTCGACCGCCGTCAAGCCGGTACGCGCCCGAGGCGGCGCGACGGTCTGCGGTTGAACAACGGTGTCAGCATCCGCCTCGCGAATCGTCATGAAAACCCTGATGAACGTGTCCGGCGTGACGCTCGCCCCGGCCTCGTCCGTCAGCGTTCCATCGGGCGCGGCCGTCACGTTCCACGAGGCCTGGGTCCATCGCACATCATTCTTTCAGCATCCAACGCCCGTCATTGGGTGGTCTACGCTGCGGCTCATTCCGCAGTTGCCTCATCATACGGCGCGCAAACAGCCGGTTTCAAGAGGCGTTGCGCTCTGATCGGCCGTGACGGGAGGGGCACGCGGCGTCTCACATCGACTGGTTTGAGTCCTTCGTCATACGCTGCTATCCTGACCCGTTACGCGGCTCCACGGGTAAAAGGGGCCGCATCCCTCACGTGAAAGCAGCTATCATGTCTCTCCTCAGCATCGCAGCGATCGCCGTCGCTGCATTCGTCCTCATCGTCCTCTTCCTGTGGGCAAGCTTCGTCTCCGCCTCGCCGGGCGAAATTAAGGTGATCTCCGGCCCCCGAGGCCAGCGTGTCCTCCACGGTAAAACGGGCTGGAAGGTTCCCCTGCTCGAGCGCGTGGACACCATGACCGCCTCGATGATCTCCGTCGACGCCCAGACCACGGATTTCGTCCCCACGAACGACTACATCAACGTGCGCGTCGACGCGGCCGTCAAGGTCCGTATCGCGACCGAAGACCAGACGCTGTTCCGCGCGGCGACTCGTAACTTCCTCTACAAGACGACCTCCGAAATCTCCGAGGAGGTGCGCGACACCCTGGAGGGCCACCTGCGCGCCATCATCGGCCAGATGCGCCTCACCGACATCATCACCGACCGTGCGGCGTTCTCTGAGCGCGTCCAGGAGAACGCGAAGCAGGACCTCGAGGAGATGGGCCTCGAGATCGTCGCCTTCAACATCCAGAACGTCACCGACCAGAACGGCGTCATCGACAACCTCGGTATCGACAACACCGAGCAGATCCGCAAGACCGCGGCCATCGCGAAGGCGAACGCCCAGAAGGAGGTCGCGCAGGCGACCGCCGTCGCCCAGAAGGAAGCGAACGACGCGCAGGTCGCCTCCCAGCTTGAGATCGCCCAGAAGCAGACGGACCTCGCCAAGCGCCAGGCCGCCCTGAAGGTCGAGGCCGACACCGAGAAGGCGAAGGCAGACGCCGCCTACGAGATCCAGTCGCAGATTCAGCGCCGCGACATCGAGCGTGAGACCGCGCAGGCCGACATCGTCAAGCAGGAGCAGCAGGCGGTCATCAAGGAGAAGGAAGTCGTCGTCACCAAGCAGGCCCTGCAGGCCGAGGTGAACGCGAAGGCCGACGCCGACCGCTACGCCGCCGAGAAGAAGGCCGACGCGGCCCTGTACGCGCGTCAGCGCCAGGCCGAGGCCGAGGCCTTCGAGCGCACCAAGAAGGCCGACGCCGACAAGCAGGCCATGCTCGCCGAGGCGCAGGGTATCGAGGCTCGAGGCCGCGCCGAGGCTTCCGCGATCGGCGCGAAGCTGACGGCCGAGGCCGAGGGTCTCGAGAAGAAGGCCGAGGCCATGACCAAGATGAACCAGGCGGCCGTGCTGGAAATGTACTTCCGTGCCCTGCCCGAGGTGGCGCGCGCCGTGGCCGAGCCGCTGTCCAAGGTCGACACCATCACGATGTACGGCGAGGGCAACAACGCGCAGATGGTCGGCGACATCACGAAGTCGATCAGCCAGATCAACGCCGGCCTGGGCGATTCACTGGGCCTGGACCTGCAGCAGCTGTTCTCGGCTCTCGTGGGTGCCAAGCTCGTGTCCCCCACGATCTCCGAAGCGGTCGAGGAGGGCGTGCGCGACGCCTCCTCCCCGAAGCCTGCGCAGGAGTGAGGCTCATTCTCACGGCGCGTCACGACGCGTGATGCGGGCGCGACGCCACCTCCCCAAAGCCTGCGCAGGAGTCAGGCGCGTCCCCAACGCGGGTAGCCACCTGTGATGCGTGCGCGCGAAGCGCGCCCGAGCGTGAGGTGCGGACACACGCGAGGCGAGCAGCTATTGATAGTGGTCGCTCGCGATACATAGCGCGTGGAAGGCGGGGCGGGATCCTAAGGGGTCCCGCCCCGCTGCTATACCCGGCTTTTCCGCCGCCGTTGCCCACCCCGCCGCTAGGCCTTTTCCTGACTCTCGGTGCCCCATTCCATCATCGGCGCCTCACCACTATTACAACGACGTCCCGCCTCCCCAACAAAAGTCGCACGTAATTTAATCCGGTCACTTTTTGAGATAGCTAGAAAACGTTGCAATTCCAACGACGCTATTTCACATATTTAAGTAGCCTCGGGGGAATTACGTGCGACGTTGGTGGGAAACCATCATGTGTCGCGACCTGGCTTCCCGGCGTTACAAGCACCATGAGAATCTAGCAGAACCTAGCTAGAACATAGAGCAAAAAAGCCACCGAAACCCTCCACACGACGTAGCCACCGCCGTATACTGAAGCATGGAACGCATAGCGAAAGGCTCCCTCCTCGTGAGGGTTGGCACCGCGCTGAGCAGCCTCGTTCTTCTCGGCGTGTCAGGACTCGCCTACCTGTTGGTCGCCGACGTTTATGACACGTATCCGCACCTCGGTTACCGCGCTGTTTTTACTGTCCTCGGCGTGCTCATCCCACTCCCACTCGCATTCTTCTTCGGGTTTGTCGCACTTCGCATCCGCACTCTGTCGCTACAGCAGCTGATGACATGCGCAGCAAGATGCATGTGGAGCTTCTTCGGTCTCTTCCTGCTGACCTGGTTGCTTGAGGGACTCCTCATCGTAGAGGCGCCCGGCCCCTTTATGTACGTGTGCATCGGCACGCTCATACTGTCGGCAACAACCGCACGCCTCCTCACGCTCGGCGCACGCGCCGCGAATCACGCATAGGACCAGGCCGGGCTACACACAAACGACAAGCCCCGACCGATTGGAGGCCGCCGCAGGGCCTGCGGGGCCAGGCCGCCGCCCACCGGCACACACCGCGGCCCGGCCCAACAAAACAGGCCACGCGGCGGCCGGAAATCTGTCGGGGCAGCAAGCAACGCCAGACAATGAATCCGCCAAAGTGCAGACCCATTCAGCCAAAACCGTCGTTTTTGGGCACCTTTCACCCAATGGGTCTGCACTTTGGCAACAACAACGCTCCAGGCCGAGGCCCCGACGCCACCTAGCGGGGGAATTGCACTACACGAGCGTCTTTTCGGCCTGTCGGACCTGTCCTGGCCACCAATCGGGGGGGAATTGCACTACAAGAGGCTCCGACACGCCGGCGACACGCCGCCAACAGGCTTCGTGTAGTGCAAAACCCCCACGGCCAACTAATTGAAGACCACTGCAACGCCCACAACACGAGACCCGGCCAGAACCAACTTCCGTAAAACACAGGGAGTTCACTAACAAGCGCCTACACAGAAGAACTCTCCCGATACGGATAGGTTGCGACGATGCGGATAGGTTATCGCCACGCGGATAGGTTAATAAGCTATCCGCATGCTCATAACCTATCCATATCGCAATAACCTATCCGCGTACGCAGCCGGTTTGGTCGGCCTGGAGGTCAGGGAAGGTTAGGACGGCCCCGCCGCGGGGCCTGGAGGGACTGGCAGCGGTGCCGGTGGGCGGCAAGACCAGCCCTAGGCAAAAGTCGCATGCAATTCGATTGGGTGAAGTTTCAACAACGTCTGGAAACGTTGCAATTCCAACGTTGTGGATTCAAGGTTTGAAACAGTCGTGGGGGAATTGCATGCGAAATTGGGTGTCGGTGCAGGAATGGTATGCGTGATGGCTGGGTGTGGGGCCTGGTCGCGGTGCCGGTGGGCGGTGGCTGGGCCTGGCCGGGCTTCGAGATCGACCACTCCGAGCCGCCAGGCTCGCGTGTGGCGATCTCGCGGGCGGGCCGCCGCCCACCGGCACATACAGCGGCCCGGCCCAACAAAACAGGCCACGCGGCGGCCGGAAATCTGTCAGGGCAACAAGCAACGCCAGACATCAGACGGGGCCGCGACAACACGAAGCCGCCCGGCCCCACAGGGGCCGGGCGGCTCACGCATCAGGCCGCTAGGCGGCCATCAGCGAAGGGTTCAGCGCATCTGGGTGCCGTCGGAGCCCAGGCGCTGGCAGGCCTCGACGACGCGGGCGGCCATGCCGGCCTCGGCCGACTTGCCCCACGTGCGCGGGTCGTACTGCTTCTTCACGCCGACCTCGCCGTCGATCTTGAGGACGCCGTCGTAGTTGCGCATCATGTGGTCCACGACGGGGCGGGTGAACGCGTACTGCGTGTCGGTGTCGACGTTCATCTTGATGACGCCGTTGGCGACAGCGGTGGCGATTTCCTCGGCGGTGGAGCCGGAGCCGCCGTGCATGACCAGGTCGAAGGGACGGTGGTCGAGGCCGAAGTGCTCAGCGACCTCCTTCTGGATGGTGCCGAGCAGCTCGGGACGCAGCTTCACGTGGCCGGGCTTGTAGGCGCCGTGCACGTTGCCGAAGGTCAGAGCGGTGATGTAGCGGCCCTTCTCGCCGAGGCCCAGGGCCTCAACGGTCTTGATGCCGTCTGCGGTGGAGGTGTAGAGCTTCTCGTTGATCTCGCCAACGACGCCGTCTTCCTCGCCACCAACAGCGCCGACCTCGATCTCGAGGATGGTGTTGGCCTTGACGGACATGGCGAGCAGTTCCTTGGCGATCTCGAGGTTCTCGTCGAGCGGAATCGCGGAACCGTCCCACATGTGGGACTGGAAGGTGGGCAGCTTGCCGTCGGCAACCTGGCCGGCCTCGATCTCGAGGAGGGGGCGGACCCAGGAGTCGATGTTCTGCTTGGCGCAGTGGTCGGTGTGCAGGGCCACGGTGATGCCGTAGTTCTTGGCAACCTCGTAGGCGTAGGCCGCGAGGGCCAGCGAGCCGGTGACGCGGTTCTTGATGGTGGAGCCGGAGCCGTACTCGGCGCCGCCGACGGAGATCTGGATGATGCCGTCGGACTCGGCCTCGGCGAAGCCCTGGAGGGCGGCGGTGATGGTCTGGGACGAGGTCACGTTAATCGCGGGGTAGGCGAACTTGCCATCCCGTGCGCGATTCAGCATCTCTGCATAGACCTCAGGGGTTGCGATAGGCACTTGGAGCCTCCTAATCGAGTGACAGTTTTGTCGTGTTCGATTCTCTCACATTTTGCACGAGCGGGGAGGGGATGGAAGTCCCGTTCGGACAGGGACTGTTCATCGCGCCGGGCTGTGTGGTAGGCGTGTCGTGAGGCCGGGGTTGCGCGCGTGCGTGGATGGTGACGAGCTCGTTTGACGAGGCGGGGGTTGGGTCGCCAGGGTCGGAACGATCGGCGGGTGGCGGGTTCAGGAGTCGGCGTTGTCGGCGAGGCGCGACGCGTGCGCCCACATAACGATCGCAGCGGCGTGTCCAACGTTCATGGACCGCGTCGACCCCCGCTGGGTGATGGCGACGACGACCTCGCAGGCGGCGAGCATCTCCATGCTCAGGCCCGAGGCCTCGGAACCGAAGACCAGGCACGCGCGCCTGGGCAGCGCCGCCCCCTCCAGGGCGATGGACCCCTCGACGTTGTCGACGCCGACGAGGAAGAGCCCCTCGCGCGCACAGTGCTCAACGAGCTCGCTGACCTGGGCGCGATGATCCACCGGCAGGTAGCGGTCGGTGACCATCGCGCCGCGGCGATTCCATCGCTTGCGCCCCACCACGTGCACGCGGCGCGCACCCATCGCATTCGCCGTGCGCACGATCGACCCGATGTTGAAGTCGTGATCGAGGTTCTCCACGGCCACCTCGAAAGGCAGCGAGCGGGCGGCGATGTCCGCTCGGATCGCGTCCATCGTCCAGTAGCGGTAGCGGTCCTCGACGTTGCGGCGATCCCCCATCCGCAGGAGTTCCGGGTCGTAGTGCTCCCCGACCGGCCAGGCCCCCTCCCCTCCCGGCCACGGACCGACGCCGACCTGCGCACACGCCTGCGCCCCAGCCTCGTCGTTCCCGCACGCGCCATCACGCGCGATGTCACACCCGTTTTCGAACTCGTTCACGGATCCCACCCTAGCGGCACCGTAGAATGGAGGCATGACTGCCCTGACGCACAAACCCACTCCCCTGACCGATCTGCCACCCGTGAGCGCGTGGCTCTCCGACATGGATGGGGTCCTGGTGAAGGAGAATCGAGCGCTTCCGGGCGCGAACGAGTTCCTCGCCGCTCTTCGCGAGAAGAACATCCCCTTCCTGGTCCTCACCAACAACTCCGTGTTCACGAACCGTGACCTGTCCGCGCGCCTGGCGAACTCGGGCCTCGACATCCCGGAAGAGAACATCTGGACGTCCGCGAACGCCACGGCCGCGTTCCTGCACCAGCAATCCCCCGGCTCGACCGCGTACGTCATCGGCGAGGCCGGCCTGACCACCGCGATCCACTCCGCGGGCTACGTCATGACGGAGATCGATCCTGAGTTCGTGGTGCTCGGCGAGGTGCGCTCCTACGATTTCCATGCGCTGACCCACGCGATTCGCCTCATCGAGGGCGGCGCGAAGTTCATCGCCACCAACCCCGACGTGTCGGGCCCCTCCGACGAGGGCACACTGCCCGCGTGCGGCGCCATCGCGGCGATGATCACGGCGGCGACCGGGAAGAAGCCCTACTTCGTCGGCAAGCCGAACCCCGTCATGATCCGCGCAGGTCTGAACAAGATTGGCGCGCACTCCGAGAGCGCCGCGATGGTCGGCGACCGCATGGACACGGACGTGCGCGCGGGCGTCGAGGCCGGTCTGCGTACCCACCTCGTCCTGTCGGGCTCTACCACCCGCGAGGACGTCAGCACATACCCGTTCCGCCCCTTCGGCATCCACGAGGGCATCGGCGATCTCATTGAGCTCGTCGAGGCGGCGCACTGACCCACACCGATCCGGAAGGAACACCCATGACCAACGATTCCCACAAGGCGCGCCTGGCTGCCCTCGTCCAGGAGCTGTCCGTCATCCACGAGAAGGTCATCCTGGCCTCGGGCCGCGAGTCCGACTTCTACGTCGACATGCGCCGTTCGACCCTGCACCACGAGGCGGCTCCCCTCATCGGCCACGTCATGCTGGATCTCCTGGAGGAGTCCGGTTTCTCGGTGGGCGAGGAGTACGTGGCCGTCGGCGGCCTGACGATGGGCGCGGATCCCGTCGCGACCGCGATGATGCACGCCGCCGCGTCGCGCGGCCTGGACCTGGACGCTTTCGTCGTGCGTAAGGCCGCGAAGGACCACGGCATGAAGCGCCGCATCGAGGGCCCGGACGTCGTGGGTAAGAACGTCGTCGTCCTTGAGGACACGTCCACGACCGGTGGTTCCCCGCTGGAGGCTGCTCTCGCTCTGCGCGAGGCCGGCGCGAACGTCGTCGCCGTCGCCGTGATCGTCGACCGTGCGACGGGCGCGAAGGAACGCATCGAGGCCGAGGGCTTCCCGTACTTCTACGCGCTGGGCCTGGAGGATATCGGCCTGGCCTGATTCTCCGCTTGCACTAACGAGGCCGGGGCTGGGTTCTGTGCGAACCTGGCCCCGGCCTCGTTGTCGTCTGCGCGTCCTCACATGTGGGGAACGGAACGCATGGCGCGCGCGGTCACCCAGCGCGGGGCGAGCTTCATGGCACCCATGGCGACCTTGTAGGGGATCGTCGGGGTGACGTGGACGCGTCCCGCGCGCACGGCGTCGAGGGCCTCCGTGACGACCTGTTCGGGGCTGGCCATCAGCCAGGAGGGGGTCGCGCGCATGTCGACGCCCGCACGCTCGAAGAAGGGGGTGTCGACGGGGCCGGGGCACACGACGGTCGCCGTGATGCCGGAACCCTTAAGCTCGGCGGCGAGGCCCTCGGTGAAGGCGACGACCCAGGCCTTGTGGGCGGAGTAGGTGCCCGCGCCCGTGCGCGAGGCGACGGAGCCGACGTTGAGGATCGCGCCGCGTCCGCGCGAACGCATGGAGATGCCGGCGTGGTGGGTGAGCGTCATGACGGCGCGAACCATGACGTTCAGGCCGTTGATCTCGTTCTCGAGGCTGTTGTCCAGGAAGTCGGTTCCCAGGCCGAATCCGGCGTTGTTGACGAGGAGGTCGACGGGTGCCAGGTCCGGCTTGTCGCGGTCGTCGGGGCCTCCCACGTCCAAGCGCGCGGCGACGCGCGCGCAGCCCTCGTCGGTCGCCAGGTCAGCCGCGATTACCTCGGCGCGCACGCCCGCGACGTTGGCGAGCGAGTCCGCGAGCGCGCGCAGCGCATCCTCACGGCGCGCGATCAGCACCAGGTCGTGGCCCGCGGCGGCCAGCTGCCAACAGAATTCTTCACCAATGCCGGAGGTTGCTCCGGTGACTAGCGCTGTTCCCATGGGGGAAGTCTAGCGCCGCATCGTTTCGGCAGCACGAAGCCGGGGCGGGAACGCTCTCGCGTCCCGCCCCGGCTGGGTGCGTCATCGGGTGCGGATCAGGTATCCGGCACCGCCGCCGGCGAGGGCTGCCGGGATGACGAGGAGGACGAGCCAGTAGGGGCTCCATCCGCCCGAGCGACCGGAGTCCGCAGCCGCGGCGACCGGCAGGGATGCGGCCGCGTTGGCCGTCCCATTGTCGGGCGCGTGTGCGCCACCGCTCTGCGCGGTATCTCCACTCTGCGCGCCGCTCTGGGGTGCGGCTGACGGGCTTGCGGACGGGCTTGCGGACGGCGCGGGCACCGCCTTCGGTGCGCTCACGGGCGCCGAGCTGGTCGCGCCGGTTGTCCCACTTGCCGCTCCGTTACTGCGAGCAGCGGGAGCGCCAGTCGCGCTGCCACCCGTGGCTGCGGGGCCCGACGTGCGAGTCGCGCCGGACGAGGCCGGGGTCCCAGCATTGTTTGACGGCGCGGGCACTGCGGGCACCCGTAGCGGACCACCGGAGGGGGCTGGTGCCGGGAAGGGCGTCGGCATGGGTGCCGGTGCGGGAGCCGGATCGGCACTCGGTGCGGGTGCAGGTGCCGGGTCTGCGGTCGGTTCGGGCGCCGGTGCGGGCGCGGGAGCCGGTGCAGGCGCAGGGTCGACGCTCGGCACCGGAGCGGGATCCACAGTCAGCGCGGGTGTGGGATCAACGCTGGGAGACGGCGCCGGGGTCGGCTCCGGCGTGGGCGCAGGTCCGGGTGACGGCGTCGGGACGGGCTCCTCGTCCACCGGCGCGGGCCGCTCGCCGCGATGGCCGGAGCGCACGATCACGGTGAAGGACTGGGGCTCGACGAGGCTGCGCTCGCCGCTGCGCGCGCCGACCTCGATGCGGTAGGTGCCCGGCGCACTGAAAACCCAGTTACCGTGCATGTGCGTCGCTTCGGTCGTGTGGACGACGCCATCGCCCTTGGACGAGTCGAAGTGGACCTTGGCGCCCGCACCGAAGGTACCCCCTTGGAAGAACGCAACGCGCGCGCCCTCGGGGGCCTGCGCGAGGTGCAGCGTCAGGTCGGCGCCGTCGGGCAGGGCCGCGTAGTCGATGCCCTCGGTGGACAGGCCGGGCCACACGATGTCGCTGTTCTGAGTCTCCGGCAGCACGTAGGTAGCGGTTCCCACCGGTCCGAGCACGTCGTAGCTTGGATCCGACAGGGACGCGGGGCGCACGAAGCGCGCGTTGGGGGCCACCGCGAGGGTCGTGGAGCCGACGGTACGCAGCACGGAAGTGCGCGCGTTGGTCAGGGAGTCATCCTTGACGGCCAGGCCGTAGGTCAGACCGTTCTCGCCGCTCGCCTGGGTGAGGCGCACGTCCAGGTGTCCGCGCGCGATCTCCACGGGATCGCTCAGCAGGGACGAGGCCGGGTCCGGGGTCGCGTCGTTTCCCCCGTTATCGGGGGCGGGGGTGGGGTCGGGGGTCGGGTTCGGAGCGGGTTCCGGCTCGTCGGGGGCCGCCACACCGTCGCGCATTGTGAGCATCGCGGTCAGGCCGACATGGGAGCCGACGGTGACGTCCGAGGCATCCGCGACGGTCATGACCGCATCGGAGAGCGGGTGGGGGCGCAGGGTGACGCGCATGTACATCGGGTCGGTCTGGCACACGCCGAGATCCTGCGGCTTCGTGTCCATGCCGCCCGCGCCGAGCGTTCCCTCCATGGAGCACCAGGGGCTGAAATCGTACTTGGACTCGAGGAACTCGATCTTGTAGGTGGCGCGCAGGGTCGGGTCGTTGGCGCGCACGGTGGCCGTGTACTGGTCGGTCGATCCGGGGATGAGGTCGTATGAGACGTCGACGCGGCGCGAGGAGATCGGCAGGCGGTCGGGGTTCCACACGGGGGCCGGATCCGGGTTGGAGGGGCCGAGGATTGTGTCGGTGGCGCCGACGGTGACGGGCTCGGTGTCCTTCTGGGAGTACTGGACGGTCTGCGAGATCCAGCGGGCCGAGGCGGAGTCGCCGGGGATGTAGACGGCCTGGACGGCCGCAGCGTCTGCGCCGAGCAGCTCGGAGACGCTTCCGCGGCCACCCTCGACGGCGACCTCGGTGAGGAAGTAGCCGTTGACGGTGATCCATGCGCGTCCCGTATCGGTGGAAACGCCCGTGTCGATCGTGATATCGGTGAGGTGGTTGTCACCGGGGTGATCACGCTCGGTGTGATGAGAGACGGTCAGCGTCGGGGTGGCGGCGCTGCCATCAGTGCGCTGGGCGCGCGCCTCGTTGTACGCCGACTCGATGTCCTTAATGGTGCCGTCGGCGGGGTTTGCGCCGCCAACCTGCCAGACCAGCGGCGTGATCGGCGAGGAGTAGATAGCCGTGCCGTCGGCGCTGCGCGCGGTCATCTTGTAGTTCGCGACGTAGCGGCCGGGCTGCGTGAAGGTCGTGTACAGGTGCGTGTGGCGCGGGTTGTAGACGCTGCGGTAGGCGATGTCGTGGCTAGAGAGGAAGCGGTTCACGCTGTCGCCGTTGTCGATGAACATCTCCATGCGACCCGGACCGTCGACGCTGATGAGGTCGAGCGTGTAGGTCTCGCCCTCGAATTTGTCGGTGTCGCCGATCTCGCCCGCGCCGAGGCCCGCCCAGATGGGCGTATTACCGGGTCCGGGATTCTGGGGAGCGGCGTTCAGGACGGTGCCCTCAGCTCCGAGGAAGGCCAGGTCGGGACGCTTCGCGGGAACGACGAGCTGAGACTTCGCCTCGTCTTTCTCCCCGGTGCCGGTCCACGCCTTGGGGATCCACAGCGCGGTCTTTTCCATCGGCATGTTGATGGTGTTGAGCGAGAAGCTGTTGGTGTCGTCGTGCCAGACGGGGATGGGTGCATCGACGTGTTGTCCGGTGACGATCCATTCCTTGTCCTGGTCGGGACCGGCCCACGCGGCGGCCGGTGTGAGCGCCAGGAAGAGGGCGAGCGCAGCGGTGCTGATGCGTCGCAGATGTGACATTCGGGTGCCTTTTCTAGCTATGTTGTTGATGAGAATCATTATCACTCTAAATAAGGCCTCACACAACTCACATCCACAGCGCATGTTTCACGCGTGTTTCACACAGCCGCTCCCCCGCCCCACCGATAGGCTCAACCCCATGAGATTCGCGACCTGGAACGTCAACTCCATCCGCACGCGCGTCGACCGCGTCATCGCTTTCCTCCAGCGCTCGGGCACGGACGTTCTCGCCATGCAGGAGATCAAGTGCCGCCCCGACCAATTCCCCATCGAGCCGTTCGAAGAGGCGGGCTACCACGTCGCAATCCACGGTCTCAACCAGTGGAACGGTGTCGCCGTGGCCTCGCGCCTGCCGATTCTCGAGGTTCGCGACCACTTCCCCACCCAGCCCACCTTCGGTGAGCCGCCCGTCGTCGAAGCCCGCGCGCTCGGAGTCACCGTCGACACGACCGGCGTTCTCCCCGCCGAGGACGGGCAGGCCTCGTCGATGACGATCTGGAGCCTGTACGTGCCCAACGGCCGCGAGCTCACCCACCCGCACTACGCCTACAAGCTGACGTGGCTGGCGAACCTCGCCGAGCAGGGCCACTGCTGGCTGGAGGACCCCGCGGCCCGCATCGCCCTCGTCGGCGACTGGAACGTGGCGCCCCTGGACGAGGACGTGTGGGACATGAGCGCTTTCGAGGGCGCCACGCACGTGTCAGCCCCCGAGCGCGAGGCCTTCGCCGCCTTCGCCGCGGACGGCTGGGTCGAGGTCACGCGAGGCCACGTCACGAACTACACCTACTGGGACTACCAGAAGCTGCGCTTCCCCAAGAACGAGGGCATGCGCATCGACTTCGCATACTGCTCGCCGGCACTGGCCGCGCGCGTCAGCGGCGCGCAGATCGACCGCGACGAACGCAAGGGAAAGGGCGCCTCGGACCACGTGCCCGTCATCGTCGACGTCGACTAAGAGACAACGAGGCCGGGGGACAGTCCCGGCGCGAGTCGAGGCCTGGGTCGGTGCCCAGGCCTCGTCGCGTATTGGCTTAAGCGTGCTCGCGCGCGAGGCGCAGCAGCTGCGAGTTAAGCACCGACCAGTTGTCGTGGTGCCAGGGCCCGAAAGGCTCCGCGCCAACGAAGGCCGCACTGGCGCCCAGGTCACGGTCCGCCCACACGAAGGAGCCGGACTGCCCGAAGTGCCCTATCGTGCGCGGAGAGGCGTCGGGAGCAGTCCAGTGCGGCGACTTCTCGCCGCGAATTTCGAGGCCGAGACCCCACGGGCAGGGAGTGAAGCGCCCGTAGCCGGGCACGACACCGGCGAGCGCGGGGAACTGCGACAACCCCGCGAGGGCCGCCAAGGGGCCGCTCACCAGGGTCGGGCGGGCAAGCTCGGCGCCAAAGAGGCTGACATCTGCCGCACTCGCAACGCCGGCATGGGCGGGACTGCCGGGAATATCCGCCGTCGTCATGTGAAGCGGCTCGAAGACCGTGCGGCGCACCCACTCACAGACGCCGACGCCGGTGGCCGCTTCGACCACCTCGCCGAGAATGTCGAAGCCCTCGTTCGAGTAGATGCGGCGCTTCTCGGGAGCCGCAACGGGGCGGCGCCCCTCAAAGGGCAGGCCCGAGGCATGGGCCAGGAGGTGGCGAACCGTCGCCCCCTCGGGACCCGCGGGATCGTCGAGGGAGATCAGGCCACGATCAACCGCGACCAGCACCGACCACGCGACGATCGGCTTCGTCACCGACGCAAGCGGGAACACACGATCAACGTCGCCGTGCGAATAGACGACGTCGCCCCCGACACGAAGGACGAGGGCGACATCGAAAGACGGCAGTGTGCCGATCACGCGGTGGCCTCCGGGGCCGCAACCTCGGCGGCCGCAGTGGTCTTTTCGCTGATCTTACGCAGCGTGCGCGCGTAGACCTCAGCAACCTCCTCGGGCACCGAAGCGCCGAGCTTGAGGACGTAGTGCGCCGGCAGGTGCAGGAGCTGCACGCACACGGCCAGGAAGTCCGCGACGAACTCGCGAGCATCGATCGGCTCATCGTTGTAACGAGCCGAGACGACCGAGCCGTACCAGTAGCGGATGAGGATCTTCGCCAGGGTGCGAGGCGTGGTACCGATGTCGGCACCCTCCTCCTCGACGAAGTTCTGGATCATCGCAGTGAGGGCTTCCTCCATCTGCTGCGTGCGGTACTTGTAGTGGGCGTGCGCCGGGTGCGTCTCCGAAGAGGACTCGGCCCACAGGACACAGTCCAGAGCGATGGCCGCGTCAGCGCCGGGCTTCATGGCGAAGCGCATCTCGCCGACCGCCCAGTCAACAAACGAGCCGGCGGTGATGCCGCCCTCGTCGAAGCCACCTTCCGATTCCTCGTTAATGGTGACGTCGAAGAGAGCGTTCATCTCCTCGTGACGCTGGATCGCACTGCGCAGGATCGCTTCCTTGGACGGGAAGTGATAGACGACGGCGGGGTGCGAAATACCGACTCGACGGCCGAGGTCGCGCAGAGAGAAGCCGTTGTAGCCTCGCTCTGCGATCAAAACCATCGCTGCCGAGAGGATGGATTCACGCGTCGCCTGTCCTACGGAGTAGGCGCCACGGGCCTTCCTCTGGGTTGTCATATCATCTCCTGCTGTTGCAGACGCCACATACCGCGCGTCCGAAATACACACTGGTAGTCAGTGTACCGCGTAATCTCAGGGTTTATCAACATTCATGACAAGCCCGTCGATGGAGTCGTTAATGTCAACTGTCACATTCTGACCATCTTGAACGTCTCCCCCGAGCAGCAGAACAGCCAGTCGATCACCGATCTCCCGCTGAATCAGGCGACGCAGCGGACGGGCACCGAATGCCGGATCATAGCCCACGCGAGCGAGCCATCCGCGGGCCGGTTCGGTTACTGTCAAACCGATGCGACGCTCACGGAGACGAGACTCCAGCGACGCAACGAGCAGATCGACGATCTCACCCAGATTTTCGCGGGTAAGCGCGTCAAACATGACCGTCTCATCCAGCCTATTGAGGAACTCCGGACGGAACGCCGAGCGAACAACAGACATGACAGACTCCCGCTTTCCTTCGGGTGTCAAGTCGGGGTCCGACAGGAACTGCGATCCGAGGTTCGATGTGAGGATCAGGATGGTGTTTCGGAAGTCCACCGTCCGCCCCTGCCCGTCCGTGAGACGTCCATCATCCAACACCTGCAGAAGAATGTCGAAAATCTCAGGATCAGCCTTCTCAACTTCGTCCAGAAGGACGACAGAATACGGACGCCGACGCACAGCCTCGGTCAGCTGACCGCCCTGCTCGTAGCCCACGTACCCCGGAGGGGCACCGACGAGGCGCGCAACCGAATGCTTCTCGGAGTACTCCGACATGTCAATGCGCACCATGGCACGCTCGTCATCGAAGAGGAACTCCGCGAGCGCCTTCGCCAGTTCAGTCTTGCCCACACCCGTCGGGCCGAGGAACAGGAACGAACCGGTCGGACGGTTGGGATCGGACAGCCCCGCGCGCGAACGACGGACCGCGTCCGACACCGCTCGCACGGCGTCTTTCTGACCAATGAGGCGCTTTCCGAGCTCGTCCTCCATGTGCAGAAGCTTGTCGGTCTCAGTTTGCAGGAGCTTACCCGTCGGAATTCCGGTCCACGCTTCGATCACCTCGGCGATTTCTGCGGGGCCGACCTTCTCGGCGATCATCGGCTCCTCATCGCCACGAGCATCCTGGGCCTCAGCCTGCGCTTCGGCCTCGGCGATCTGGCGCTCAACCGCGGGAATCTCGCCGTTCTGGAGGCGGCCAGCCTCTTCCCAGCGTCCCTCGCGCACGGCCAGATCGAGCTGAGTGCGCAGCGTATCGAGCTGAACACGCAGGTCACCGACGCGGTTGTGACCGGCCTTCTCGGCCTCCCAGCGCGCAGTGAGCGCACGCAGCGTCTCTTCACGGTCGGCCAGGTCAGCGCGCAGCTTGCTCAGACGATCCTGGGTGGCCTCGTCGAGACCCTCCGGATCGGACTCGGTCAGGTAGGACTCCTCCATACGAAGGCGATCCACGCTACGGCGCAGCTCGTCGATCTCGACCGGCGAGGAGTCCAGCTCCATGCGCAGGCGAGAGGCGGCCTCGTCGATCAGGTCAATGGCCTTGTCGGGCAGCTGTCGGCCCGTGATGTAGCGGTTCGACAGGGTGGCAGCGGCGACGAGAGCACCGTCGGAGATCGTCACCTTGTGGTGCGCCTCGTACTTCGGGGCGATGCCACGCAGGATGGCGACGGTATCCTCGACCGAGGGCTCACCGACGAACACCTGCTGGAAGCGACGCTCCAGCGCGGGGTCCTTCTCGATGTTCTCGCGGTACTCGTCGAGCGTGGTCGCGCCGACCATGCGCAGTTCACCGCGGGCAAGCATGGGCTTGAGCATGTTGCCGGCATCCATTGCGCCCTCGGAGCCACCACCCGCGCCGACGACCGTGTGCAGCTCGTCGATGAAGGTGATGATCTGACCGTCGGAACGCTGAATTTCAGCGAGAACGGCCTTGAGGCGCTCCTCGAACTCACCGCGGTACTTCGCGCCGGCGACCATCGACGAGACGTCGAGGGAGACCAGGCGCTTGTCGCGCAGGGACTCGGGGACATCGCCAGCGACAATGCGCTGGGCGAGGCCTTCGACGACGGCCGTCTTACCGACGCCAGGCTCACCGATCAGAACAGGGTTGTTCTTGGTGCGCCGGGACAGCACCTGGATGACGCGACGAATCTCGTTATCTCGCCCGATGACCGGGTCGAGCTTGCCTTCGCGGGCAACCTCCGTGAGGTCGCGGCCGTACTTGGACAGGGCCTCGAAGGATCCCTCGGGGTCCGCCGAGGTAATCGGGTCGGGGCGCAGCTGCGCGAGAGCCTGCGTCAGCGCGTCGGCGCTTGCCCCACCCTGGGTAAGGATTCGACCGGCCTCGGTCTGCGAGGCAGCCAGCGCGATGAGCAGGTGCTCGGTCGAGATGTACTGGTCACCGCCGGCCTCGGCGCGCTCTCCAGCGTCGCGAACGATCGCGAGCAGCGCGTTCGAGGGCTGCGCGTTTCCCGTGGACGCGCCCTGCGCGCTCGGCAGCGCCACGAGGGCGTTGCGGGTGCGCGCACCGATTGCGCGCACGTCGGCGCCAACAGCCTCGAGAAGGGAGAGCGCGATGCCTTCACGCTGCTCAATCAGAGCTTCGAGCAGGTGGATGGGCTCCACCTGCGGGTTACCGGCCGCACCTGCAGCCGCGAGCGCAGAGGAGACGGCCTCCTGCGCCTTTGTTGTCATTTCACGTGCCATGAAATTACTCCTCCAAATGGTTTGTCTGGTGGCGCCGATCCACTCGACGCCTTCTGACAGACACAACGAAGCCAAAGTTGAGTCTATTCCACTCAACTTCGAATCTCAGGAGGATGTGACTCAGTTCTCTGGAAGCCAGGCGGGGCCATCAAAGCCGCGCTGATGCCCACCGGATGGACCAGGCCCCTCGTCCCCATCGAGACCGTAGCGCTCCTCAAGCGCACGGAATAGCTGCAGGGTCGTCGCGAGCGCGCACATCACCTGCTGAACGAGCTGCGCATCCGTCGCACCATACTCGTAGTCAGCATTCACCTCGGCGACGACACGGTCACCCTCGTCCTGGTCAGCGACGTACGCCTTCGGCCAGAGGAACTCGCCGTGCCAGGCCTGCAGGAAGTCACGCAGATCCTCACCGAATTCAATCGGCACAAGGCTCTTCATGAACGCAACGATCGACAGCACCTCGCGAGAGTCACCGAGGAAGCGGAAGCAGAACAGATGCCCTTCCCACAAACCGCAGAGATCCCCGTCGTTATCGATACGCCACGTCCATCCCTCAGAGTCGAACAGGAGGCCCAAGCGCTCCTGCGTGATGGGGCGAACCATATCGAAACGATTGGCTTCAAACTCCGAATTACCCGTGACAATTCCTTCCGGAGGTGCTGCTTTGCTACCTCCCCATTGTTCCATATCAGAGGCGGTATCGTCCGGCAGATTGCGGCGGCGAGGCGTCTCCTCACCGTCGGCTCCTCCGTCGGCATCCGCCCGCCATAGCCAGCCCATGATGTTCCCCTATTCGTGCCGATGTTCATTGACGCGCCACTGCGTCGCTACAGACGGGGCGAGAGTGCGCCGACCGCCCCCCACGATGGTCTGCACATGCATTTCCATTGGCGCCTCCTCCGCTCACCTCATCGTGTTACCAGCACGTGTCTTGGTGCTTTCACAGTAGCGTAGAAACCGCGAAAAACCAATGCCCCCAAGGCTTTTGCGTTGCCGCCGAACGCCACCACTGCGACATCGCCGCACCATCGTCGCAGCTCACCCGGGGGGCATGGCGCAACTATTTTTCATTTGTATTCTTGATCACATTTGCAATTAGCTCTTGCAGAATGCAAAGGTTTCTACTAAATAGACCAATTTGTATTGATTGAGCCCGGAGAATCCTCGGAAATCCCTTCAGTACACGGCAGGCGGCATGAGAGACGCCAAACAGGGTCAGTCCCGGCACTGCCCCTCGGCTCCTACCGGAGCCACAGGGAATGCGAGAGCCAGGGCGGGCAGCGGCAGAGGCCTCGCCGTCTTGGCAACCAGCCAACGCAGCGCCCACTCCGCGGGACCGCGCGAGGATCCCGCGACCTCGGCAAGCACGCAACCGAACCCAATCAGCGCCCAGACCCCCAGAGCGATCAGGCCGGACACCGCCACACCCAGGACACGTACGCCGAACGCGCCAAGCACGCCGCACATAAAAATAAAGAGCAGCGTCTGTGACAGGTAGGCGGTCATCGAGCGTCGGCCGATCGCGCTCAGGAACGCGCACACCGAGCCGAGATTCTCGCGTGGCCCGCCTCCTACGAGCGCGAGCAGCGCCAGCCAGCCGCAGGCTCCCGCGACGCCGGAGGCATGGAAGAGCGGATACGACCAGGACGCCGACCCGGCAAAAGCCCAGTCCAGCTGCATGAGGGCGAAGGGAACGGCCCCCAGCGCGCCGATCAACAGGCCACCACACGCGATCCCTGCCAAGAGCGCACCACGCCCACGCGGATCCTGCAGGAGGCCCCAGCGCGCAACTCCCACGCCAATCATGACGCAGGGGACCACGAGCGCCGTCAGGACAGTCATCGGCGTCGCGATAAGCCAGGAGGCAAGCGATACCAGCGGATACCCCGCATCCAGCTGTACGGGATCGTGGAACTCAAACACCATCGGCTCGCGCCCCGCCATCGCCGCCATCGACCAAATCCCGAGCATGCTCAAGGAGGCGATGATCGCGCCGATCAGTACGCGCAGCCACGCGCGCCTCATAACGATAACCTCGGCGAAAATGACCGCCACGAGACCGTACGCGCCGATAATGTCACCCGCGAAGAAGATCCCATGCACCAGGCCGAACGCCAGCATCCACCAGCCACGGCGGCGAATCAGGCGCGCGGCCGCGCGGCGCGCACGACGCTCAACAGCGTCACGGACAATCTCCCGCTGGAGAGGATTCCACCCGGCGCTCAACTCGGGGAGAATCGCATCCATCGCGACGCGGCGCTCGCGCTCGATCGTGCGCGAGGCCATGATCGCCATACCAAAGCCGAACAGAATCGAAAACAGCGGATACGCGCGACGGTCCACGAACAGGGTTCGCACCAGGTACCACCACTGATCGGCGTCGTTCATGGCCGCCAGCGCCGCCTCGCCCGCGTGCGGCGCGTCCGGAAAATAGCGCAGCCAGAAGGGCACATTTGCCAGCGCAATGAGCGCGAGCATGAAGCCGCGCGCGACGTCGGGGGCGGGGAAACGCACCTGACGTTCGCCCGTGAAAGACAGGGTGTGCATGACATCCTTCCTCGTGGTGGTGTCGGTGCAGCAAAGGGGCGAGGCCGGAGATCCTCCGGGGCCTCGCCCCCTCACGCGCGAACTGCTGTCATCCGATAGCCGACATCATCGCCTGCTGTTGAATCTCTCGGCGCCTGCCGTTGGCTTTCACCACGAGCACGATGCCGATGATCATGATGACCGTGCCGCCGACGCCGACGACCGTGGACCAAATGAGGCCGTTCGTCCCCGACTTGGTGACGTCACCGGCGCTGACATCCATGCCCGCAATGTCGGCCCCCGCAGGCAGACCCTCACAGTCGATGCGGTAGGTACCCGCGGGCAGATCCGTGGCCGTGTAGTAGTTGTTGACCCCTGCGAACGTATGCATATCGTAGACGTCGCCATCCGTGTCCGTCATCGTGCACGACGTTGCCTCGGCGTCACCGAGGAGGATCGTGTACTGTCCGTTGGCGCCAACCTCGACGGTCCCGCCATTGGTAATGCTGACAGCGTTCACATTCTCGGGCGTTTCCGTGTTGACGCCTGAGAAAGCGACCACAGCGAAGATGACCGGGGCGATGATCAGCATCATCAGCAGGCCGAGGACGATCATGATCGTGCCGGGAGCCCGACTGGGCAGCTTCATGATGGGCATGACCGCGGGGCCGCCGTAACCGGCACCCGGATAGGCACCCTGAGGAGGCATCGCGCCGTTCGCACCATCTTGTCCGTACTGCGGCCAGGGGGTGCCCTGCTCGCCGGAAGCTCCGTAAGGCCTGGGGTT
Source organism: Pauljensenia sp. 27098_8_83 (assembly GCF_041432695.1). NCBI lineage: Bacteria > Bacillati > Actinomycetota > Actinomycetes > Actinomycetales > Actinomycetaceae > Pauljensenia > Pauljensenia sp. 27098_8_83. The sequence continues at coordinate 30,141 of NZ_JAPWAD010000024.1, forward strand.
CGACATGAGGAAATCCTTCCTAGGAATTCGTTTGTGCCAGCATAGCAACGCAGGGGCTCAGCGCGGGCCCCGACGGCGTCATCGGGCCTCGTGAACGATGCGCAGGCGCTCGGCGCGCAGCTGGGCAACACCGGGGACCTCGAGAGGTTCTAGCGCAGACCCCGTGGCGCGCTGCAGCAGCAGGTCCGCCAGCTCCGGATTACGCGCGAGAGCAGGGCCGTGCATATAGGTCGCGATGATGGACCCCTGGACGGCGCCGTCGTAGCGCACCTCGGGTGGGGTCGTGCCGCGAGGCGTGCCGTTGCCGACGCCGGACAGGACGCGTCCCAGCGGGGCCGCATCGGGGCCGAGGACGGTACCGCCCCCGTGATTTTCAAAGCCCGTCAGAGTCTGCGTGAGGCCGTCGAGAACGGGCTCACAGACGAGCTCGCCGATGGCCCGGTGCCCCTGAGGCTCGGTCGTGATGTCGAGGACGCCCATGCCCGGCACGCGAGCGCCGCGCGCATCCTCGTACCAGTGGCCGAGGACCTGCAGGGATGCGCAGATCGCTAGGAGCGGGCGGCCCGCATCGAGGGCGCGGGCGAGGCCCGAGGTGCGGCGGAACTTGTCGGCAGCGAGCGCCTGAGCGGTGTCCTCGCCGCCGCCGAGCGTGTAGATGTCGAGGCTGTCAGGGATCTCCTCGGTGAGCCCAACGTGGACGACCTCGGCGTCGATGCCGCGCCTGCGGGCGCGTTCGGCGAGAATCAGCGCATTGCCGCTGTCACCGTAGGTACCCAGCACCTCGGGCATGAGGACGCCGATTCGCAGCGTGGAGGCGCTCATCGCGTGCCTTCCTTTCGATCGAGCAGGACCTTGAAGTCGCGCATGGCCGTGTAGTTGAGGAGTATCTCGACGCGGCCCGGCTCGCAGAGCGCCAAGGCATCCATGGGCAGCGGGACGAGGTCGCAGTGCACGCCCGCGTATTCGAGGCGCACAGCAAGGTCGGCACCGCGCTCACCGCAGGCGACAACGCGACGCCCCTCGCGCTTCACGGCGGAGAAGTCGACGTCCCACAGCCAGGAGAGGTCCTGGCCGTCGGGAACCTGGCCGTTGACGCCGATGACGACCTGATCGACGCGCGGGTCGATCATCGTCATGGCTTCCTGCCATCCTGCCGGGTTCTTCGCCAGCATCAGACGGGCACGGCGCCCGTTGACGTCGTGCACGGAGTAGCGCCCGGCGACCTCGGTGACGCCGCTGACGGCGGCTGCCGCGACAGCCGGGTCGATACCCATGGCGACCGCTGCGGCGACCGCCTGCGCTGCGTTGCCGAGGTTCGCGCGCCCGGGAAGCAACAGGTTAAGGGGGACGCTGATGCCGTCCGGTCCGCGCAGCGTCGCACGCGGCCCTTCGGGGGAGAGCTCAACCTCCTCGAGCCACCACTCGGGCTGCGGACGGCTCGTCAGTTCCGGCAGTTCCTCCCCCTCGAATGCGGGGATCAGATGCCAGTCGTCACCGGAGCGGACAACACGCCCACCGCGCGGATACGCGGCAGAGTCACCACCCCATCCTCCACCGGCTGCGACCCACACGACGTTCGGATTGTCGGCGGCGGCCGAGGCGATGAGGGGGTCATCGCAGTTCGCGACGACGACGGCGTCCGGATGAGCCGAGGCCCCCTCGCGCAGGCGACGCTCCACCGCTCCGATCTCCCCCACACGATCAAGCTGGTCGCGCGAGAGGTTGAGGTAGACGAAGACGGCCGGATCCACGTCGGCCGCAACGGCGGGGACGTGCATCTCGTCGACTTCGAGGGCGGCACGCGTCGCACCCTTGCCCTGCATGAGAGCCGTGAGGACGCCCGACGTCATGTTGTCGCCGTTGATGTTCGAGGCGACACGACCAGCGCTTTCGAGCGCCGCACGCACCATGCGCGTTGTCGTCGACTTGCCGTTCGTGCCGGTGACGATCACGGATGAACAAGGGGCGGCCAACTCCTTGAGGAGCTTCGGGGAGATACGCAGCGCGACCTCGCCGCCAATCATGCCGCCAGAACCGCGCCCAAGGGCCCGGGACGCGAAGCGGGCAGCCCCGCCTGCAGCCATAGCCAGGCGAGAGCGCACCGACAGGTGATGCGAAGAATTCGTCATGTATCCACGTTAACGCATGCGGGGTGCTGGCCGCGTCGCCGACGCATATCGGCCTCCCCCACCAGGACGAGGCCGGGGACCACCGAGAGGGTGGCTGTCCTCGCGCGACACGCGGATGTGTCCCCGACCTGCGCAGATAGTTACGCATTGCATACTGACGTTACATACGCCATTTCTGTGTGATGGCATCGATATTGCTCGGCGGTTTATTTCGACCGCTCAGCCGCCCGACAACACCGCCCGAGCAGCCCAAGATCTCAGCATTTTCAAGGAAAACACCTCATCGTCGATAAACTTGCAGGTCAGAGGGTATTTCAGAAAAAGAGTTACGAATCAGACGCACATTTTTCCTACGCCCCCTGCACGTTTGCCCCAAGCGACGAACACCCCAAAAATCGACTACCGAAACCCACCGTGACCTGGTAAAACTATGTTCAGCGGGCGCAAGCCTGCCGCCTGTTCCAGGCTTCGGTCGGGAATCCTGTGTGCCCCCGGATTCTCGATCGAATATGCTGCGGGACCCATCCACTGGATGGGTCCCGCAGTCCTTTATGTCTCAGTGTCGTGCCACTGAGGACCAATGCGCCTCTCTCAGCGTCGTGCCGCTGAGAACCGATGCAGCCTTCTCAGCGTCGTGCCACTGAGAACCGATGCAGCCTTCTCAGCGCCCTACTGACAAGAGCGATGCGGGTTACCGCTGGGGGACGAGCGTCCCCTCGATGACGTTGCGCGCCTTCGAAGGCGGCGGCGCCGGAAGCTCCGAGCGCGCCGACGTCTGGGCGGCCGCGAGCGCAGCAAGAGCGCGCACAGGGCTCCACACGGTGAGGGAGCCACCGGAGCCATTCGTTCGCCGTGACGTGCGATCCCACGGCCGCTGGCCTCGCTGTAGTGGCATGACCTGACCGTCCGCGGACGCAGCAAACACTCGATTGCGCCTGGCTTCAGCGGCCGTGACCGCGTCGCGCAGGGCGTCCCGTTCCTCTTCCAGGGCCTCGACGCGGCGCTCGAGCTCGAGGATGCGTCGGATTCCTGCGAGGTTGATGCCCTCTTCCTGGCTCATCCGCTGCACGTCGCGCAGGCGCTGCACGTCGCGTTTCGTGTAGCGGCGACCCCGCCCTTTGGTGCGGGCGGGGATCACCAGGCCGAGTCGGTCGTACTGGCGCAGGGTCTGCGGGTGCATGCCCGCCAGCTCGGCCGCAACCGAGATGACGAACGTCACCGCGTCGTCCGTTCCAGTGCTCGCCATCGCTTACTCCTCCGAGGCCTCGGCGAGGGAAGCGCGCACGTCGAGGTCGCCCTCGGCCGCCGCCAGCTCCTTCGCGAGCTTCTTCAGCTCGCGGCTCGGCTTCTCGGGGACGCGGATGGCCACGCGGGCAATGAGATCGCCGGTCGCCTTGGAGGTCTTCACTCCCCCGCCGCGCACGCGAATCTCAGTGCCCGAGGAGGACCCTGCGGGCACCTTCACCGTGGCCGTGTTGCCGTCGATCATGGGCACGTCGACGACGGTGCCGAGGATTGCCTCGGAGACGGTCACCGGCAGTGTCACAACCAGGTCGTTTCCTTCGCGCGTGTACACGGGGTGCGGCTTGACGGTCACGGCGACCTCGAGGTCACCAGCGGGACCGCCGTTGACGCCGGGCTTGCCGTGGCCCTTCACGCGAACCTTCTGCCCGTCCTTGATGCCCGCGGGAATGCGGACCTTGATCGGGGAGCCGCCAACCTTGATGGTCAGCGTCGCACCGTTGAGGGCCTGACGGAAGGAGATGGACAGCTTCGCGCGCACCGTTCCACCCTTTTCGGGGGCCGGGGCCGCCTGCTGGGCGTGACCGCCCGCACCGAAGGACGAACCGAAGGGGTCACCCCCAAATCGGGCGCCTGCACCGCCGCCACCACCGAAGAGGCCGGAGAGGATGTCCTCGAAACCAGCGCCGCCGCCGGGCATGCCGGAGGTCTGGAAGCGCACGTTGTGGCCGCCGCCCCCAAAACCGCCACCGCTGAAGCCGCCGAAGAGGTCCTCGAAGCCACCGGTGCCGCCGGATCCGGCGGAGAATCGAGCTCCACCGCCGGCCATCGCGCGAATCGCGTCGTAGCGCTTGCGATCCTCATCGTTAGACAGGACCGCGTATGCCTCGCCAATTTCCTTGAACTTGGCTTCGGCCGCCTTGTCGCCCGGGTTCTGATCCGGGTGCCACTGCCGCGCCAGCTTGCGGTAGGCCTTCGTAATGGCCTTCTTATCCGCCTTCTTATCGACTCCCAGGACCTTGTAGAAGTCCTTCGAGAACCATTCTTGTTCACTCACGCGCGTTTCACCTCACTTTCAGTCACGAGCGTGTTGTTGCTGTTATTCAGGGTTGTTCACCAGCACCTTCGCGGCGCGCACCACGCGGTCTCCGCGGCGATAGCCACTGGTGAGCACCTGCCCGATGACGGGATGATCGACGTCCGCGCTGGTCGTCGCCATCAGGGCGTCATGCAGGGCCGGATCGAAGTCGTCGCCCTCGGCGCCGTAGCGCTCCAGCTCGAAGCGCGTCTTGAGCGTCTCCTCGAGCTTCGTGGCGATCGACGCAAAGGGACCGTCCTCCAGGTCGCCGTGCGCACGGGCGGCGGCGATGTCGTCGAGAACGCTGATGAGCGACTCGATGACCTCGTCCTGGCCGGCGGTCTTGTGACCGGGGATGGCCTCCTTGGAGCGACGCACGTAGTTGGCGTACTCCTGGCCCTGGTTGTACAGCTCCGCGTTGGCGCGGGCCAGCTGATCCTCGACGGCCGCGATGCGCTCGAGGGCCTTGGCGAGGTCAGAGTCCTCAATCTGTTCCTCGAAGGCACTCATGTCGTCGACCGAAGCCTCGGACGAGGCCTGGGCTACGTCATCCGCACCGGGTGCGGCGTCGTTGTTCTCGGCCGCCTGGCCGGCCGGGGCCGACTCGACAGAGTCGGCCCCGGCGACGTTGGCGTCTTCGTTGGGCGCCGAGAAACCGTTGGTTTCTTCGGTGCTCACTTGTCATCCTCGTCAACGATCTCGGCGTCCACGACATCGTCCTGGGCAGGAGCGGACTGCGCCGCGGCCTCGTCGGCCTGCTGCTTGGCATAGATCTCCTGACCGATCTTCATGCCGGACTCGGACAGGGTCGCCATCGCGGTCTTCACGGCCTCGATGTCGTCACCCTTGAGGGCTTCCTTGACGGCGTCGACATCCTTCTGGACGGCCTCGCGGGTCTCCTCGGAGATCTTGTCGGCCTCGTCCTTGAGCAGCTTCTCCGTCGAGTAGACGGCCTGCTCAGCCTGGTTGCGAACATCGGCCTCTTCGCGGCGCTTCTTGTCCTCGGCGGCGTGCTCCTCGGCCTCGCGCACCATGCGGTCGATGTCCTCCTTGGGCAGGGAGGAACCACCGGTGATCGTCACCGACTGCTCCTTGCCGGTGCCGCGGTCCTTCGCGGAGACGTGAACGATACCGTTCGCGTCGATGTCGAAGGTGACCTCAATCTGCGGGACACCACGGGGAGCCGGCGCGATGCCGGACAGCTCGAAGGTGCCGAGCAGCTTGTTGTCGCGGGCGAACTCACGCTCGCCCTGGTAGACCTGGATGAGCACGGAGGGCTGGCCATCCTCGGCGGTGGAGAAGATCTCCGAGGCCTTGGTCGGGATCGCGGTGTTGCGATCGATGAGCTTCGTCATGACGCCACCCTTGGTCTCGATGCCGAGCGACAGGGGGGTCACGTCGATGAGCAGGACGTCCTTGCGGTCACCCTGGATGACGCCGGCCTGCAGGGCAGCGCCCACGGCGACGACCTCATCGGGGTTGACGCCCTTGTTGGGCTCGCGACCGCCGGTGAGCTCCTTGACGACCTCGGTAACGGCGGGCATACGGGTGGAACCACCAACGAGAACGACGTGGTCGATCTCGGAGACGGTCACGCCGGCCTCGGCCATGACGTCACGGAAGGGCTTCTTGGTGCGCTCGAGCAGGTCCGCGGTCAGTTCCTCGAACTTGGCGCGCGTGAGGGTCTCATCCAGGTGGATGGGGCCATCGGCAGTCATGGACAGGTACTGCAGCGAGATGTTCGTGGAGGTCGCGGAGGACAGCTCCTTCTTCGCCTGCTCGGCAGCTTCCTTCAGGCGCTGGAGGGCGACCGCGTCCTTGGACAGGTCGGCGCCGGTCTTGGCCTTGACCTGGTCGATCAGCCAGTTGACGATGCGCTGATCCCAGTCGTCGCCGCCCAGATGGTTGTCACCGGAGGTGGCGCGCACCTGAATGGTGGAGAAGCCGTCGTCATCCTTGCCCACCTCGAGGAGGGACACGTCGAACGTGCCGCCACCGAGGTCGAAGACCAGGATGAGCTCGTCTTCCTTGCCCTTTTCGAGGCCGTAGGCCAGAGCCGCGGCGGTGGGCTCGTTGACGATGCGCTCGACCTTGAGGCCGGCGATCTGTCCGGCGTCCTTGGTGGCCTGACGCTGCGCGTCGTTGAAGTAGGCGGGAACCGTAATGACGGCCTCGGTGACGGGCTCACCCAGGTAGGCCTCGGCGTCCCTCTTCAGCTTCTGGAGGATACGCGCGGAGATTTCCTGCGCGGTGTACTTCTTGCCGTCGATCTCCGTGGTCCAGTCGGTGCCCATGTGGCGCTTGACGGAGGAGATGGTGCGGTCAACGTTGGTGACCGCCTGACGCTTGGCGATCTCGCCAACCAGGACCTCGCCGGTCTTGGAGAAGGCGACGACCGAGGGGGTCGTACGAGCGCCTTCAGCGTTCGGGATGATGGTGGGCTCGCCGCCTTCGAGGACGGCGATAGCGGAGTTGGTGGTGCCGAGGTCGATACCGACTGCACGTGCCATGGTTGTTGTCCTTTCATTCGCTAGGCCGTCTCCGCTTCCGGAGCGGCTTGCGTTGGTCTGTGTGGTCTATGTGGTGCCGGGAGCTCCCGACACATCCTTGAGTCTGATGTACTCAACTTTAGGAGCCGGGTTTTTATTCCGCAACCCGTAGCTCTCAAACCTGAGTCTGATGTACTCAACCTTGGAGGCTTGGATTTTATTCCCTACCAAAACCTCCTCGGTATGAGCCACTCAAAACTTGAGTCTGATGTACTCAACTATCTTTTCAGACTTTTATTCCATCCCGACATGACAAGGCACAACACAGCCCGCTGGCACCAAAACATGCACAGCGTCAACCATTCGTAAGCCAAGCAAAAGCCCATCGTAAGTTTTTGCGAAACCTGAAAGTGGCACACCACACCCCTCCTCTGGCAAACTAGAAACGCTCTCAACGACTGAGAGCCCCGTCAATCAATGGAGACTTGATGCGCATCACGAAACGACTGGCTGGCAGCCTCCTCGCCGGCCTACTGACACTAGGAATGGCAGGTCCCGCTTTGGCCGACACGCCAGCAGCCGACGGCACCCAGTCGGGCACCACCGCCCCCCAGACCACCTACGACGCGCGCTACGCGATCCCCGCAGCCGTGCCCGCCTCCAGCGAGGCGAAGGTCGCGCAGTGGCAGGACATGAAGTACGCCATGTTCATCCACTGGGGCGTCTACTCCTCCTACGCAGGCTGGTACAAGGGCCAGAAGCAGGAAGTCGGCTACCCCGAGCAGATCAAGGCGTGGGGCCACCAGCAGACCTGGGACCAGCGAATCCCGCTGCAAGGCATCCCCCGCGAGGAATACCTGGCCACCGCCCAGACTTTCGAGGCCCCCAACTTCGACGCGACCGCGTGGTGCCAGCAGGCCAAGGACAGCGGCATGAAGATGCTGCTCATCACCTCCAAGCACCACGACGGCTTCGCCATGTGGGACACGGCCACGACCGACTACAGCTTCACGAAGCAGTCACCCTCCCACCGCGACCCGATCCTCGAACTGTCGCAGGCCTGCCAGAAGGTCGGCATCAAGTTCGGCCTCTACTTCTCCAACATCGACTGGGAGAAGCAGCCCGAGGACCCCTGGACGAACGCCAACACCCTGGATGAAGCGGGCTACATGGACTACATCCATGCCCAGCTCAAGGAGCTCCTCGGCGGCAAGTACGGCGAAATCTCCGAGCTCTGGTACGACATGGGCAAGCCCAACAAAGAGCAGTCCGACCAGCTGCGTACATGGGCCCACGAGCTCCAGCCGAACATCATGATCAACTCGCGCGTGGGTAACGACCGCGCGGACTTCGAGGTCGGCTGGGACAACGAGATGCAGTCCGAGCAGACCCAGGGCCCCTGGGAGTCAGCCGTCTCGATCTTCCACAAGACCTGGGGCTACGCCAACTGGGACGACGCCGCCCCCACCTACAAGGACACCGGCTACCCGGACTACACCGAGGAAGAATGGGACCACATCCAGCAGGTCGACAACACGACGGCCCTGCGTAAGGCCCCCGGCGGCGCCCACATCAAGACCACCGAGATCGTGGGCAACATGTTCTCGACCGTGGCCCTGGGCGGCCAGTTCCTCTTCAACGTCGGCCCGAAGTTCGACGGCTCCTACGACCCGTGGGACGCCTCCGTCCTCAAGGGCATCGGCGACTGGAACCGCGCACACCCCGGTATCCTTGGCAACTCGCGCCCGACCCACTACCCCATCGAGACCTGGGGCAAGACCATGGTCGATGACTCCCACATCTACCTGGGCATCGAGAAGTGGCCGGCCGACGGCACGATCACGCTTCGCGGCGCCGGTGCCAACGACATCGCCTCGGTGAAGCTCGACGGCTCCGACGCGGCTCTGACCTACAAGGTCGAGGGCAACGACCTCGTCATCACCCTGCCCGCACAGCCCGACGAGATCCTCCCCGTCGTCACGGTCACCACGAACGGCACCCCCAACTACGTGCCCACCGGCCTGACCACCATCGGCGAGCAGGCGACCACGATCCCCGCCTCCAGCCTCGAAAAGTTCAAGGCACCCACCCCCAAGACCGGCGAGACCAGCTTCACGGCATCCATCACCTCGGGCGACAAGGTCGCCTCGGGCGTGACCGTCTCCTTCGATACCGAGGGCTTCACGGACTCCTACGCGAAGTACAAGGTCACCGTCGCGGGCCAGACCATCAAGGGCCTGACCGTCGCCGACCTGAAGGCGGGCGTCGGGCCCTTCACGATCGGCCCGAACCAGACCGCTCGCGCCACCCTCGAGTACGACAACCCGGCATACGTGCTGAAGGGCTTCGGCAAGGACACGACCGTCAAGTCGGTCACCGTCAAGGCCGAGAAGTTCTCGACCCCCGCGCTCTCCGTCGAGCCGTCGACCGTCGAGGCTGGCAAGCCCGTCACCGTGAAGGGCACGGGCTTCGCGCCCGAGTCCACCGTGACGCTCACGCTGCACTCTGAGCCCGTCGAGGTCGGCACGGCCACCACGGACGCCAGCGGCAACTTCACCGCCGAGGTGACGGTCCCCGCCGCCACCGAGGCCGGCGACCACACGGTCGTCGCCGAGTCCGCCTCGCCGGCCGTCTCCGCGACCGCGCCGCTGACGGTCACCGCGCCCACCGCGCCGGCCCCGTCCGGTGATCCGAGCGCCGCTCCGAGCTCCCAGCCCTCCGCGGCCCCGGCCCCCGCCCCCGAACAGGGCGGCAAGGGCGGCCTGGCCCGCACCGGCACCAACGCGCTGCTCTTCGCAGCAGCCGCGCTGATCGCCGCGGGAGCAGGCACGGCGTTCATCCGCCGCTCACGCGCTGCCAAGGCCTAATCACCGCGTGGGCATAACCACCACAGGTGGGGGCGGGGCGCAGCTGACGACGCGCCCCGCCCCCACTTACACTTGAGGGATGCGCTGCGACCACTTCGATGCCGGAACCTGCCGGTCCTGCACCCTCCTCGACCAGCCCTACGAGCGTCAGCTCGCGGATAAGGCCGAGGCCGTCGCAGCCACCCTCTCCCCCGTCCCGGGAGCCGGCGAAATCTCCTGGCTGGCCCCGGCCTCGTCCCCCGAGAAGGGCTTCCGCACGAGCGCAAAGCTCGTCGTCGGAGGAAGCCGACGCCGCCCCACCCTCGGCATCCTCGGACCCGACCGCCGCGGCGTCGACCTGCCCGGCTGCCCCATCCAGCACCCGGCGATCAACCGCGCGACCCCCGGCCTCAAGCGCTTCATCCGATCCCTGAACCTCACCCCCTACGACGTTCCCACCAAGCGCGGGGAACTCAAGAACATCCTCATCACCGTGGGCGAGGGCGAGCGGCTGATGATCCGCTTCGTCCTGCGCACGCGCGACCGCGTCTCCGACATCCGCTCGGCGCTGCCGCTGCTGCGCGACCTCGTGCCGGCCGCCCACGTCGTCACCGCGAACATCCACCCCACGCACGAGGCCATCGTGGAAGGCCCCGACGAGATCATCCTGACGCGCGCACGCACACTGCCGCTGTCCGTGGAGGGGCTCGAGCTGGGGCCTCGTTCTTTCGCGCAGACCAACGCACACGTCGCCTCCGCGCTGTACGAGCAGGCCTCAGTGTGGGCGTCGCGTCCCTTCGCCGACGGACGTCTGCCCGAGAGCCTGTGGGACCTGTACTGCGGCGTCGGAGGCTTCGCCCTCGCTGCCGCGCGCGCCGGATTCCCGCGCGTCACCGGCGTCGAGGTGTCCTCCGGGGCGATCTCCTCGGCGATCAGCGCCGCACGCCACGCGGGCCTGTCGCGCTCGCGCGCGACCTTCATCGCGGACGACGCGACCTCGTGGGCGCGCGCCCAAGCACCCGAGGACGTACCCGACGTCATCGTCGTGAACCCGCCGCGCCGAGGCATCGGAGCCGACCTGGCCGCCTACCTGAACGAGTGCGACGCGCCCCGCGTCATCTACTCCTCGTGCAACCCCGCATCGCTGGCCACGGACCTGGCGGCCATGCCCACGCTGCGCCCCATCGAGGGCCGCATCTTCGACATGTTCCCACACACGACCCACGCCGAGGTCGCCCTCCTCCTCGAGCGCGCGTAGGCCGGGCACCGCCCGGGCCTCGTACTCAACCAGATGCGGTGCCAGCACAGACGAAGGCACCCCTCGCACACGACCACAGTCGCCCTCATCTATCGCTCATCACCGGCGGTCACACATCCCGTATATCAGCCAATCACGCTGGTTCACTGCCCCGTACCGTTACAATTGGACCTAACGTTAGGAGAAACATGACCGTCGAACTCATCACCGCCGCCACGCCCGAAATCCACGAGGCCATGGGGCGCCTGATCCCCCAGCTCTCCCGCTCAGCCGCCCCCATGAGCGAGGCCGACGTGGAGCGCTTCCTCGCCCAGTCCGGCGTACACCTCTTCGTGTTCCGCCCCGACACCGCTGACGCGGAAGGCAACCACCCGATCCTCGGCATGCTGTCGCTGGCCACCTTCGAAATCCCCACGGGCGTGCGCGCGTGGGTCGAGGACGTCGTCGTCGACGAGGGCGCCCGCGGCCAGGGAGCCGGCCAGTCCCTCGTCGTCGCCGCGATTGAGCACGCCCAGAAGATCGGCGCCCGCACCGTCGACCTCACCTCGCGCCCCTCGCGCGAGGCCGCGAACCGCCTCTACCAGCGCGCCGGCTTCCAGCTGCGCGAGACCAACGTGTACCGAGTGACGCTCGAGAAGAAGTGAGTCTGCGACGGTTGCACTGTTTGCGGCCTTAAGTCGTTTGCACTGCTTGCGTTGCTTGCTGATGCTTGCGTTGCCGCCCGCCCGCGCATGACGCGTGGGCGGGCGGTTTGCGTGGGGCAACGAACGCATAACCGACGGATCCGGGATGCGGTTCCCGCTGGCCGGTTGGGCATGGCCACCGGGCCCACGCGTATCGGCAGCGCATAACAGCGGCGTCGATGGGCGGGGCGATGGGCGCGAGAAAGGCCCTATGCAAGCCGCATCTGGCTTTCAGCGAGACAAAACTCGCCCTGCTACCCGGCTCGGCGGCCCACCCGGTACAAAACTCTCCCAGCAAGCCCCAAAACGCCGATTTCGGCCCACTTTTCGCATGCAGGGAGAACTTTGTACCGCTTCCGCCACCAACAACCCGAGCAGGGAGAACTTTATCCCGCATGCGGTGCCACTTCCGGTACAAAACTCTCCCAGCAAGCGGCCTTGGCAGGCCCACCCGGTACAAAACTCTCCCAGCACGCCCGGCTCGGCGGCCCACCCGGTACAAAACTCTCCCAGCAAGCGGCCTTGGCAGGCCCACCCGGTACAAAACTCTCCCAGCGAGCCCCAAAACGCCGATTTTGGCCCATTTTTCGCATGCAGGGAGAACTTTGTACCGCTTCCGCCACCAACACGACGAGCAGGGCGAACAATTTCGCGCACCAACACCCCACCGCACCCCAACAACGTGCCCCTCTCCAAATTTCGCATGCAATTCGATTGAATGAACTTTCAACAAAGCCCAGAAACGTTGCAATTCCGCCGATATGAATTCAAACTTTGAAATAGCGAAAAGGGAATTGCATGCGAAATTGGCGAAGCAGGATTGGAGGGCGGCGGGGCCAGGGCGGGCTCCAAGACGACGCACCGAGCCACACATCAGCGACACAGCGCCGCCGGTGCGAAGGGGGCCGGAGTGCCCGAAGGGCCTTGCCGCGGAGCCGACGAGCAGTGACAGGGGCAAGCCAGGCAAAACTCACACATTATTTCCCACGGTCACTTTTGGAGACCGCCCACAAACGTTGCAATTGCAACGACGCCAATTCATGATTTGAAGTAGCTGCAAG
>NZ_JAPWAD010000025.1:0-41472 GCF_041432695.1 Pauljensenia sp. 27098_8_83
GACATCGTCTGGTTCACCCCCAACCCAGGAAAAGCACTGTTCTGCTTTACACCAGACCCCTCGTTCACCGTCCGTGAAGAGCCCTAACACACCCGCTGACGACATCAACCACCACGGAGAAGCACCCGTCGCCCATCCACGGCACAGGTGCCGCGGAGCGATCGACTACTCCGGCTGAGCCGCAGCGGCAGCCTGCGCAGCCGCCGGAGCCGCGGCGGCGATAGCCTCCAGCTCCGCCTCGCCGTGAGCGCCGGACACGAACCACACCTCGTACACCGAGGGCGGGAGGGCCACGCCCGAGGACAGGAACGAGTGGAAGAACGGGGCGTAGCGCCACGCCTCCTGGGCGCGCGCCTGGTCGTAGTCGTAGACGCCCGAGGCGGCCGCGGCCTCGCCGAACATGACGGAGAACAGGGACCCGGTGCGCTGGACGCGGTGGGCGACGCCGGCAGCGTTGAGCGCGTCCGACACGATCGTGCTGATCTCCTGCGCCGAGGCGTTGACTCGGTCGTACACGCCCTGGTCAGCGAGTTCGAGGGTGCGCAGGCCGGCGACCGTGGCCAGGGGGTTGCCCGAGAGGGTACCCGCCTGGTAGACGGGGCCCAGGGGAGCCAGCAGGTCCATGACGTCCGCGCGCCCGGCGACGGCCGCCAGGGGCATGCCGCCGCCCACGACCTTGCCGAAGGTCACGAGGTCGGGCACCCAGTCGGCGCCCTCCACGGAGGACGCGTCGACGAAGCCGGCACCGTAGCGGCCCGCGGGCGCGCCGTCGACCCACCCGGCCACGGCCTCGAGGCCCCACCAGCCGGCGGGGTCGACGCGGAAGCCGGTGAGGACCTCGTCGAGGATCATGAGCGCGCCGTGCGCGGTGCACAGGCGGCGGATTTCGCGGTTCCAGCCGGGGTGGGGCGGGACCGTGCCCATGTTGGCGGGGGCGCCCTCGAAGATGACGGCGGCGATACTGTCGCCCACCTGCTCGAAGCACGCGCGCAGGGCATCAACATCGTTGTAGGGCAGGACGATCGTCTGGGCGGTGATGGCCTCGGGGACGCCGGCCGACCCGGGCAGGCCGCCGGTGGCGACGCCCGACCCTGCGGCGGCGAGCAGGCCGTCGGAATGGCCGTGGTAATTGCCGGCGAATTTCACGATGAGGTCGCGCCCGGTGGCACCGCGCGCCAGGCGGATCGCCGTCATCGTCGCCTCGGTGCCCGTCGACACGAAGCGGACGCGCTGCGTGAAGGGCACGCGCTCGCGCACGGCGCTGGCCAGCAGCGTCTCAGTTTCGGTCGGCGCACCGAAGGACAGGCCGCGCGAGGCGGCCTCCTGGACGGCGGCGACCACCTCGGGGTGCGCGTGGCCGAGCAGCGCCGGGCCCCACGAGCCGACCAGGTCCACGTAGGAGCGCCCCTCCACGTCGGTGACGCGCGCACCGCTCGCGCTCGCGATGAAGCGCGGGGTGCCGCCGACGCCCCCGAAGGCGCGCACGGGCGAGTCCACGCCGCCGGGGATCACGGATTTTGCTTGGGAGAATGCGGTTTCGTTAGTAGTCACGGCTACCTTCATCGACGAAAAATGGATTGTTGCTATGGTACGCGCGCTCAGCACGCTCAGCGGGTCCGGCGGGCGACCTCGAGGGCCCAGTAGGTGAGGACGGAGTCGGCTCCCGCGCGGAAGATGCCGGTGAGGGACTCGTCGATGACGCGGGTGCGGTCGATCCACCCGTTGGCGGCGGCGGCCTCGACCATCGCGTACTCCCCGGACACCTGGTAGGCGGCGACGGGGATGTCGGAGGCGGCGGCCACGTCGGCCAGCACGTCCAGGTACGGGCCGGCGGGCTTGACCATGAGCATGTCGGCGCCCTCGGCCGCGTCGAGCAGCGCCTCGAAGAGGCCTTCGCGTCGGTTCGCGGGGTCCTGCTGGTAGGTGCGTCGGTCGCCCTTGAGGGTGGATCCGACGGCCTCGCGGAAGGGCCCGAAGTAGGCGGACGCGTACTTCGCGGAGTAGGCGAGGATCGCGACGTGGGCGTATCCCGCCTGGTCGAGGGCGGCGCGGATCGCGGCGACCTGGCCGTCCATCATGCCCGAGGGCGAGACCATGTGCGCGCCCGCGCGCGCCTGGGAGATCGCCATCGCCTGGTAGAGCGGCAGGGTCGCGTCGTTGTCGACGCCGCCTTCGGAGTCGAGGAGGCCGCAGTGCCCGTGGTCGGTGAACTCGTCCAGGCAGGTGTCCGCGCACACGACGAGGGCGTCGCCGACCTCGGCGCGCACGGCGGCGAGACCACGGTTGAGGATCCCGTCCTCCGCCCACGCCTGGGAGCCGATCGCGTCGCGGTGGGAGGGCACGCCGAACAGGTCGATGGCACCCACGCCGGCTTCGGCGGCCTGCGCGGCGGCCCGGCGCAGCGAGTCGATCGTGTGCTGGTACTGGCCCGGCATAGCCGCGATTTCGCGGGGTTCATCGATGTCGTCGCGCACGAAGACAGGCCAGATGAGCTTGGCGGGGTCGACGTGAGTTTCGCGCACGAGCGCGCGCATCGCTGGGGTCGAGCGCAGGCGGCGCGGGCGGATCGTCGGGATCGGGGAGGAGTCCACCCCGGCCTCGGCGAGGTAGGAGGTGACGGATTCAGGGACGGTAGTCATGAGTTTCTTTCTTCGGGTGCGTCGGCGTGGGTGGGGCGGGCGAGGGCGTCGGCGAGGGCGCGGACGATGGCATCGGGTGTGGGGGACGAGGCCTGGGCCGCGACCGCGATCCCCTGCCCCCTGGCGGTGGCGGCGGTGGGCGCGCCGATGGTCACGACCCGAGTTGAGGGGGGCGGCAGGCCGAGGAGCGGGGGGAGGGCGCGCGCCTGGGAGGAGGCGGTGAGGACCGCCGCGTCGTAGTGACCCGCGCGGAAATTCCCCGCGATATCGGCGTCACAATCACCGGCGTCGGCGGGGAGAGTGGTGTAGGCGTCGATGGCCTCGACGCTCCAGCCCAGCGCCCGCAGCCCGTCCGGCAAGGTATCGAGCGCAGCTGCCGACCGGGGAATGAGGATCGAGCGCGCATTATGAGCGGACGGAGCGGGGAAGCACTCGAGCAGCGCGGCGGCGGACCCTTTGCCGGTCATGTCGACGCTCACGCCCGCGTGGTCGCTGATCCACCGGGCCGTGGCCTCTCCGACGGCGGCGATGCGCGTGCCGCGCGAGCGTGCCCGTGGCAGGGCGGAAACGACGGCGCGCGCGGCCCTCCAGGAGGAGAACACGACCCACGCGTACGCGCCGTCAGCGAGCCGGCCGCGGGCCGCGTCGAGCTGCGCGGAATCAAGCGGCGTCGAGACGGTGAGGGCGAGAGCATCCACCTGCGCCCCGGCGAGGCGCAGGGCGCGCGCGATGGCGTCATCGGGCTTGGCGCGGGTCAGGAGGATCCGCCGCCCGTGCAGGGGTGCACTCGCGAGGGGCTCGCTCACAACGGGGCCGCTCACAACGGGGCCGCTCACAACGGGGCCGCTCACGCAAGGTTCGCTCACTGGGGCTTCGTTCACGAGGATTGCCTCGGCGCTTTCGTCGCCCCTAGATCGGTGACCTCGGCGGCGCCGCGGGCGAGCAGCTGGCGCGCCACGTCCTCGCCGAGTCGGGCTGCCTCGCCCAGGCCAACCGTGCCCGTGAGCGCTAACGCACCATTCGCCTCGACCCGCTCGCGTCCGTCGACGCTCATGACGCGCGCGTCGAGCAGGAGGGTCGAGGAGGCCTCGTCCACGCGGGCGAAGACACCGACGGGTGCCGCGCACCCCGCGCCCAGGGCGGAGAGGACGGCCCGCTCGACGCTGGCCGCGAGCGCGGTCGGCCGGTCATTGAGTGCATCGAGGAGGGTGCACAGGAGCGGGTCCGACTCGTCGCGCGTTTCGATGGCAAGGGCTCCCTGCGAGGGGGCGGGCATCATGATGGCTGGGTCGAGCACGTCGGTGGTGTGGGCGTCGAGGCCGATGCGCCGCAGCCCGGAGAGGGCGAGGACGACCGCGTCGAGACGCTCGCCCGTGCCGAGCGCAGAGGGTGCGGTGCCCGCGTCGGCACCCAGGTCGATGCCGCGCACGCGCGAGAGCCGCGTGGGGACGTTGCCGCGCAGGTCGCAGACGCGCAGGTCGGGGCGCACGGCGAGCACCTGGGCGGCGCGCCTGGGCGAGCCCGTGCCGACGAGCGCGCCCTCCGGCAGGGATGCCAGGGTCGCCCCGTCTGCCGCGCACAGAGCGTCGCGGGGGTCTTCACGCAGCGGGACGGCCGCGATGCGCAGCCCCGGCGTGGGGGCGGTGGGCAGGTCCTTGAAGGAGTGGACGGCCAGGTCGCACTCTCCTCCGAGGAGGGCGAGCCGCAGCTGCGCGGCGAACACACCGACGCCGCCGAGCGCCGCCAGGGGTGCCGCGGACACGTCGCCGTGCGTGCGCACGACCTCCAGCTGAACGTGCACGTCCTCGCCGAGGCGAGCCCCAGCCTCCTCGATCGCCCGCGCGACGGTGGTGGATTGGGCGAGCGCCAGGCGTGATCCCCTGGTTCCCAGAACGAACGTCCGCGTGGTCATAGCAGTCCTTTCGCGCCCGCGCGGGCGTGGGAGACGACGGAGGCGATGCCGGTTCCGGCGACCCAGGCGCCCGTGAGCGCCACGCCCCCCAGGGGACGCACCTGTTCCTCGAGTGCTCTCACGCGGCTGCGATACTCGGGGGGCAGGGGTGGGAGCGTGCCGTTCCAGCGGGCGAGCAGGTGGTCGGTGACAGCCTCGGGCGCGATGTCCACGCCGGTGAGCGTGCGAATATCGCGCAGGGCCCCCTCGACGGTGACGGCGGGTTCGGCCTCGCCGAGGCGCCCGTAGGACAGGCGCAGCAGGTGCGTGTGGGGCGGGAGTTGGTCGGCAAGCCACGGCCACTTGACGTTGAGGTGCGAGAGGGCCTTGGCCGCCACGGGCCGGTCGTCGGCGGGGGCGGGCGCGACCAGGAGGCCCTGGGAGACGGGCGCGTCGTCCAGCTCGGGGGCGCGCACGGCCAGGGTGAGGCGCGCGATGGGCGCGCCCTCGGGAACGCTCACATCGGGCACGAGGCCGGGGATGCGCGCCTGGGTCAACAGGCGCAGGGCGGCACCGGCGCTGCAGGCGAGGACGAGGCGCTGGGTCGTGACGCTCACGCCCGGGCCAGCCGGCACGGGTTCGGCGCCCGGGGTGGGCCCGGGCCTCGTCGGCCCACACTCGAGGGTCCATCCCGAGGCCTCGCGCGTCATCGCGAACGCGCCCGTGCGGGTCAGGACGGTTCCCCCGGCCTCTTCTATGGCGGCCCGCAGCGCATCGACGAGGACGAACATGCCGCCCTCGACGCAGGCCTCGGGGGTGCGGCGCGATCCGGCGGTGGCCAGGCGTGCCTCGACTGCGGCAGCCAGGGATCCGCGGCGAGCGGTCTCTGCACGCAGCCCGGGAGCGACCGTGTCGGTCGCCAGCATGGTCGGGTCGGCGGTGTAGATGCCCGCGATGATCGGCCGCACCGAGCGCTCCAGCACACCCTCGCCCATGCGCGCGGTCACGAAACCGGCCAGGGTCTCCCCGGCCTCGTCCATGCCGACGCCGCCGCCCATCGAGCGATCCTCGAGGGCGCGGCGCACCCCGGCCTCACCGAGCACGCGGGCGCAGTCGGGCGCGTCCGGGTGGGCCGGGATTCCCAGGAACGAGTCGCGCAGGAAGGGGCGCAGCTCCCAGCCGCCGCGCAGGGCGGGAGCATAAAGGCGGGCGCCCGAGCCAGCGGGCTCGACCGAGGTCAGCCCCAGGGCCTCCACAATCGAGGAGGTGTCGGTGCCGCGCACGACGTATGTTTCCGCGCCCAGGTCCACGTTCACGCCGCCGACCGTCCCCCGGGCGATCAGGCCGCCCAGGTAGCCGCGCGCCTCGATCAGGAGGGGGCGCACGCCCGCGCGGGCCAGTTCCCACGCGCTCACGGCTCCGGCGATGCCTCCGCCGACGACGACCGCGTCGGGGTGGGTGGGGATCGCGTCCAGGGGGCTCATCGGGCCTCACCCAGCTCGTGCACCAGCTCGACGATGCGCGTCAGCACGTCAGGGTCGGTCATGGGCGGCACGCCGTGCCCGAGGTTGAAGACGTGGCCGGGGGCAGCGCGCCCGGCGTCGAGGATATCTCGAACGGTCTGTTCGATAACGGGACACGGGGCCTGAAGTAGCGCGGGGTCCAAATTCCCCTGCACGGCCTTTCCGGGCACCTGCTCGATAGCCCACGACAGGTCCGTCTTCCAGTCCACGCCCACGCAGTCGGCCCCGACCTCGGCCATGTCGGCCAGGAGCGGGGCGCTGCCCGTACCGAAGTGGATGAGAGGGGCGCGCTCGCCGGTCACCGGGCTGACGACGCCGGCGACGCGCTGCGCAACCATGCGCGAATACGGCGCGACGGACTCGCGATAGGTGCGCGGCGAGAGGGAGCCCACCCACGAGTCGAAGAGCTGCGCGGCGCTGGCCCCCGCCTCGACCTGGGAGGTGATGAAGTCGGCGCTCACGCGCGCGCACCAGGTCATGAGGGCGTCCCACGCGCCCGGGTCGGAGGCCGCGAGCGCGCGTGCCGCCATGTGATCGCGGGAGGGGCGCCCCTCGACCATGTACGCGGCCAGGGTGAAGGGGGCGCCGCCGAATCCGATGAGGGGCGTGGACCCCAGCTCGCGCACCGCCGTTGCGACGCCGTCGCGCACGGATTGGGCTCCCTCGGCGCAGTCGCGCGCGCGCCCGGTGGAATCGGTCCAGGAGCCCTCGCCGTAGCGATGGCTCAGCAGCTCGTCGATACTCTCGCGCGTGCGATAGGGGTGGTCGAGGACCGGGCCCACGCCCGGTTCAATCTCGACACCCACCCCAGCCAGGCGCAGGGGGACCATGATGTCCGAAAAGAAGATGCCCGCGTCCACGCCGTGGCGTCGCACGGGCTGCACCGTCGCCTCGGCGGCCACGTCGGGGCGCAGGCAGGCCTCGAGCATGGGCAGGCCAATAGCGGCGCGCAGCTCACGGTACTCAGGCAGGGAGCGTCCAGCCTGACGCATGAACCACACGGGGGTGTTCCCGCGTCGCCCGGTCAGGGCAGCGATCAGCGGGGGCGTCGTCATGTGTCTCCCTCAATTAAATGATGTTTTCATGCGTTAATTCGCGCATTTCCGTCTGTTTCCAGTCTAGTTCAAGACAATTTCTCACACGCCGCAAATGCTTGAATTTTCGTGGCTTTATGTCCATTTATCCGCGGGAGAGCGCCATTTATTTCGCCGACATTCCGAAATGACACGGCGTCACCAACATAAATAGCTTCTCTCCACTGCCCGCTCTACCCGCGTGCCCTTAAATGGACGCGTTGTGACTATTCATGTGCTTTCCGCGGACCACCGCTACGCCCCCCTCGACGACATCGCCCGGCTCTCCGGCGCGACCGACCTCGGCCCTACCCTCATGCGCTCGCTGGCGCAGGTACGTGGAGTCATGTTCCTACGCACCTGTAACCGCGTCACCATCTACGTCGACGCCCCGGCCTCGGCCGACCCCCACGCGCTCCAGGACGCGGTAGAGCGCGAACTCGCCACCGCCGCCCACGCCCCGCGCGCCGACGTACAGCTGCGGCACCTGTGGGGACGCGACGGCCTCGTCGATCTTTTCGCGACGGCATCCGGGCTGGAATCCATGGTTATCGGCGAGCGCGAGATCGCCGGGCAGATGCGCCGCGCCGCGCGCACCGCCTGGGAGGACGGAACCCTCAGCTGCGACCTGGGACGCGCCGCCGAACGGGCCTCGGCCACCTCGCGCCGCGTCGCCACCGAGACCGGACTGGCCGGGGCGGGCCGTTCGGTCGTCGCCGTCGGCCTCGACATGGCGGCCGCCCACCTGGGACCGTGGGAAGACACGCGCGTGCTCATCGTCGGCACGGGCGCCTACGCCGGTGCGACCGTCAGCGCCCTGAACGCGCTCGGCGCATCGGACGTGTCCGTCTACTCGACGTCTGGGCGCGCCCGCGAATTCGCTCAGGGACGAGGCATCGGCTGGGTTGATGCCGCAGGCCTACCCTCTGCTCTCGAGCGCGCCGAGCTGGTCATCACCTGCCGAGGGCTCGGAAGCCCCGTCCTGACCCGCGACATGGCTGCAGCTTCCGGACGCACCGTGGTCCTGGACCTCGCGCTCATGCGCGACACCGAAAGCTCCGTCGCCTCACTGCCGAACGTGACCCTCATCGACCTGCCGACCATCCAGGCGTCGGTCCCGGCCGCCGATGCCGACGCACTCACACGCGCCCGCACCATCATCGACGAGGAGGTCACCTCCTTCGAGCGCGGCCTCGGCGCACGCTCCATGGACCCCGTCGTGCGACACCTGCGCTCACGCGTCTTCCGCATCGTCGAGGAGGAGATCGACCGCCTCAGCGACGCCCCCCTCTCGACCGACGACGCGGCCCGCGCACTGCGCCACCTGGCCGCGCGACTCATCCACAACCCGACCGTGCTCGCGCGCCGGGCGGGCGAGGAGAGCCAGCAGGAACGCTACCTGGAGGCCCTGAGCGTGGTCCTCGGCATCGACGAGACCGCCCTTATTACGGGGGACACGGCCCCTCACGCTTTCTCGCCAGGTGATCACAGCGATTCCCTCGTCGGCGCCTGCCCCCGCGATGTTCATACACTGGGAGCATGAGCACCCAGAAGAACGATCCACGCGCACTCGCCCTCGGCGTCTCCTGCTACGTGATCTGGGGTTTCTTCCCCCTGTACTTCTCGCTGCTCTCCCCCGCCGGCGCCGTTGAGGTCATCGTCCACCGCGCGGTCTGGGGCTTGTTCTTCTGCGTGGTTGCGCTCGCTGTGACGGGGTCGCTCGGGAAGGTGCGCGCACTCATCGCGGACCGCGGAGCCCTGTGGCGCCTCGCGGTCGCGGGCGCGCTCGTCGTCGTCAACTGGTCGGTGTACGTGTACGCGGTCCTCGCCGGACACACGACCGACGCGGCAGTCGGCTACTTCATCAACCCCCTCGTCACGATCGCGCTGGGACTCATCGTGCTGCGCGAGCGCGTCACCCCGATCCAGCAGGTGGCTCTGGCCCTCGGCGTCATCGCCGTCATCATTCTCGTCATCGGCCAGCGCGCGGTCCCCATCGTCTCCCTCACGCTCGCACTGACGTTCGGCCTGTACTCACTGGTGAAAAAGGACGTGGCCGCGCGCGTCGACCCGCTCGCGGGCATGGCGATCGAGACCGCGGCGGTCTCGCCCTTCCTGCTGGGCTACTACGCGTATCTGGTGGCCACGTCCTCCACATCCTTCCACGCCATCGCGTCTTCCGACGGCTCCGGGTTGTCGTGGCCCGTTCACCTGGCCCTCCTGGTGGGCGCGGGGGCACTCACGATGATCCCACTCATTATGTTTGCCTCGGCGGCAAGGGGTTTGACCCTGGGGACAATGGGATTCCTGCAGTATCTGGGGCCGACCCTGCAGCTCCTCGTCGCCGTGTTCATCTTCCACGAGAGCGTGCCCGCATTCCGCTGGATCGCGATGGGCGTCGTGTGGGTGGCGCTGGCGTGCCTGAGCGCCGACTGGCTGGTCTCCTCCGTGCGCGCCAAGCGCCTGGCCCGGGCAGGTCACCAGGACTGAGGCCGGGCACGCCGGGCGGTGGGGGCGGCCGCCATGGCGAGCCCCGGTACAAAACTCCCCCTGCACGGGGCACATCTGGCATCATGCGCGACAATGTTCGCCCAGCGTGGGGCCTTCACAGGCTCACCCGTGACAAAATTCGCCCAGCGCAGCCCCTACTACAGTGTTTTCGCGAAAAAACTCGCCCAGCACGCCACAAACCGCCGATTTTGGGCCATTTTTCGTGCACTGGGCGAACTTTTTCGCGCATTCGCCCACCACCAGACCAAGCAGGGAGAACTTTGTACCGCACGCGGGGCCGGTGCCGGTACAAAACTCTCCCGGCACACACCCCCAGCGAGCCCAACCGGTACAAAACTCTCCTGGCGTATCCAGTTCGGCGGCCCAACCGGTACAAAACTCTCCCGGCACATTGGCCTGGCGGGCCCAACCGGTACAAAACTCTCCCAGCACACCCGAAACCGCCCTTTTTGACCAGTTTTACCCGAGCAGGGAGAACTTTGTACCGCTCCCACCAACAACAAGCCACGCAGGGAGAAGAAAGTCACGCGCCAACACCCCGCCTCACCCCAACAACACGCACCTCCCCCAATTCCGCATGCAATTCGATTGCATGAAACTTCAACAACACTCAGAAACGTTGAAATACCAACGATCACAATTCAAATCCTGAAATAGCCGCAGGGGAATTGCATGCGAAATTGTTGAGAGCCGCACGCCGATGCGGAGGGGGCCGGAGGGTCCGGAGGGCACGGGCAGGCTTCGAGGCGCGGGGCCTGGCCGCGGTGCCGGTGGGCGGTGTCAGGCCCTGGCCGAGCTTCAAAACGACACACCAGCCAAAAGTCGCATGCAATTCGATTGGGTGAAGTTTCAACAAAGTCTGAAAACGTTGGAATTCCAACACTACAAATTCATAGTTTGAAAGAGTCGTGGGGGAATTGCATGCGAAATTGCTAGGGGCGAGCGGTGAGCATGCTAGCCACGAACAGCGACACAGCGCCGCCCGATTGGAGGCCGCCGCAGGGCCTGCAGAGCCTGGCCGCGGTGCCGGTGGGCGGCGGCAGGGCCAGGGCGGGCCTCGAGATCGACCACTCTGAGCCGCAGACTCGCGTGTGGCGATCTCGCGGGCGGGCCGCCGCCCACCGGCACACACAGCGGCCAGGCACAATCAAGCAACGCGGGGCCCGCAACACCAGCGGCCAGTTAAACCGCCCTTACTCTCCTCCGCCGCCAGGCTCGGGGCGTCCCGTGTAGTTGACGAAACGCGCCATGTCGCCCTGGAAGAGGGCGGTGACGGTCGCGGTCGCGCCGGCGCGATGCTTGGCGACGATGATGTCGGCCTCGCCGGGGCGATCCTCCTTGTCGTAGTAGTCGGGGCGGTGCAGCAGAATAATGATGTCCGCGTCCTGTTCGAGCGACCCGGATTCACGCAGGTCGCTCATCATGGGCTTGCGGTCGGTGCGGCCCTCGGAGTTACGGTTCAGCTGTGCGACGGCGATGACGGGGATGTCGAGGTCCTTGGCCAGGAGCTTCAGGTTTCGCGACATCGCGGAGACTTCCTGCTGACGGGATTCGACCTGACGGCCGCTTGTCATGAGCTGGAGGTAGTCGATGACGACCAGGCCCAGGTTTTCCTGCTGTTTCAGGCGGCGGCACTTGGAGCGGATCTCGGAGATCGTGATGTTCGCGGAGTCGTCGACGTACAGGGGCGCAGCGCTCATGCGCGAGGACGTTTCGGCGACCTTTTGCCATTCGTTGCTGTTCATTTTGCCGGCCTGCATCTTGGACAGACGCACCCCGGACTCGGCGGACAGCAGGCGCATCGCGATTTCCTGCGAGCTCATTTCCAGCGAGAAGATCAGCGACGTGATGCCGTGCTTCATGGACGCGGAGCGGCAGAAGTCCAGGGCGAGCGTGGATTTACCCATGGCGGGTCGGGCGGCGACGATGATCATCTGGCCGCCGTGTAGGCCCTGGGTCAGCTCATCCAGGTCGGTGAAGCCTGTGGGCACGCCGTTGAGCTTGCCCTGGTTCTTTTCGATGTCTTCGAGGGCGATGAGAATATCCGTGCTCATCTTATCCATGGACACGTAGTCGCTGGTTTCGCGCCCGTCGGAGACGGCGTAGACCTCGGCCTGGGCTTGGTCGACGATCTCGTCGACGTCGCCGCCAGCGTCCGCGTAGCCGAGCTGGACGACGCGCGTGCCCGCGGTGACGAGGCGGCGCATGATGGCGCGCTCACGCACAATGCGCGCGTAGTAGGCGGCGTTCGCGGCGGTGGGCACGGAGGCGATGAGGGTGTGCAGGTAGGCGGCGCCGCCGACCTTCGACAGGAGGCCGGCGCGCTTGAGTTCGCCGGCGACGGTGATCGCGTCGGCGGGTTCCGCGCGGCCGTTGAGTTCGATGATGGTGTCGAAGATGGTCTCGTGGCTGGGCTGGTAGAAGTCCTGCCCACGCAGCATCTCGGAGACGACGTTGGCGGCCTCGGTCGTCAGCATCATCGATCCGAGGACGCTCATCTCCGCGTCGATGTCCTGCGGGGGGACGCGGTCGAACTGGTCGTCGGACATCGTGATCCTTTCGGGTGCGCGGGCGTGTGGGGACGAGGCCGGGGCTGGGTTCGGGCCGCGAGCGCGGTGGGGAGCCCTGTGGATAGAGGGCCTTCAGGCGAAGACTAACGCGTTGTAGGAGATTGCGCGACCGGCGCTGTGCACGGGCCTGTGCACATATTGTGGATAACCTGTGCACAACGCCGACAGCGCCTGTGCACAACGTGAAATGACCGATCTGTCAGGGCAGATATGCTCATCACAGTCACATCGTTGTCATTCATTGGGCCGTCTAGAATTTCCCCGTGCACGGCTTTCCACAGGCCTGTGCACACATTGTGGATAAGGAAAACGGAGCGTGTCATGACGAGCACACAGGGACCCAGCGACCCGACCTCACCGTCGAAGCGTGAGGAGGCCCCGGCCTCGTCGACCCCGACGATCACGACGCGGATGATCCTGTCGCTCGCGCTGCCCTCCTTGGGGGCTCTCATCGCTGAGCCGCTGTTTACGGTCATCGATTCGACGATGGTCGGTCACCTGGGTACCCCGCAGCTGGCGGGCCTGGGTGTCGCGTCGACCGTGCTGAACACGGCGGTCGGGCTTTTCATCTTCCTCGCCTACTCGACGACGTCCTTGGCGGGGCGTCACCTGGGGGCCGGGCGGCGCGATCTCGCGGTCCGCTCTGGGGTCGAGGCCATGTGGCTGGCGGGAGGCCTCGGCCTCCTCGCCGCGATCCTCCTGGCGGTCTTCGCCTCTCCCCTGCTCACCTGGCTGGGAGCGAACGAGGCGACGCTGCCGCACGCCCTGGCCTACCTGCGCGCGTCCGCGCCCGGGCTGGTCGGCA
This sequence comes from Pauljensenia sp. 27098_8_83, assembly GCF_041432695.1. Classification (NCBI taxonomy): domain Bacteria; kingdom Bacillati; phylum Actinomycetota; class Actinomycetes; order Actinomycetales; family Actinomycetaceae; genus Pauljensenia; species Pauljensenia sp. 27098_8_83. The sequence continues at coordinate 13,013 of NZ_JAPWAD010000025.1, forward strand.
TGTTCGTCGTCCTGGCGGCGACCGGGACTCTGCGCGGGTTGCAGGACACGCGCACTCCCCTGGTCGCGGCGTCTGTGGGCGCGGCGTTCAACGCGGTGGCGAACTGGGTGCTCATGTACCCGCTCGGCATGGGGGTTGCGGGGTCGGGCCTGGGCACGGCGATCACGCAGACGCTCATGGCGGTCTTCCTCGGCTGGATGATCGTGCGCGCCGCACGTCGCGAGGGCGTGAGCCTGCGCCCATCCACCTCGGGCCTGTTCGGCGCGGCGGTCGAGGGGGCGCCGCTGCTCGTGCGCACCCTCGCCCTGCGCGTCGCCCTCCTGGCTACCCTGAGCGCGGTGACCGCGATCTCCACCCAGGCCTTGGCCGCCCACCAGATCGTGTGGACGCTGTGGACGTTCGCCGCCTACGTGCTCGACGCGCTCGCGATCGCCGCCCAGGCGCTGGCAGGATTCACGGCCGGCACCGGCGAACGCGGGGCCATGCACCCGCTCCTGCGCACGCTCTCGCGCTGGGGTGTCAGCTTCGGCATCGCAGTCGGCGTCGCTCTGGCGCTCACCGCACCCTGGATCACTCGCATCTTCACGAACGACCAGACCGTCATCGACTACGCGACCGTCGCCATCATCGTCAGCGCCTTCTTCCAGCCGGTCGCAGGCTACGTCTTCCTCCTCGACGGCGTCCTCATCGGCGCGGGCCGAGGCCGCTACCTGGCCATCGCCGCCGTCATCAACCTGGTCGTGTACGCGCCCCTCCTGTGGGTCATCGCCCACTCCTCCTCGCTCGCCGCGCGCCCCTCGCTGGCCCTCGCGCTCGTGTGGCTCGCATACTCGGCGGTCTACACGGGTATGCGGGCGCTCACCAACGGGCTCGGCGCGCGCTCGCTGTAGGTGATCGACGAGGCCGGGGCAGGCCTCGTCCCCACCGGCCGTTTCGCGCGGGGTTCGGCGTCCCGGCGGGGTGGGCCCAGGCCTCGTCCCGAGGGTGCCAATCGTGACCGGAAACGCCCTAGCGAAGACGCTCCCACCCGTGTAAAGTGGGTAGCTGGACTGTCCGCACCCGCGGCCCGTCCAGCAGGCCCCCAGGGGCCATACGCAACGCCCTCCTGTCACGGACCGTCCGTGACCGTAAAGACCATAGGAGGTGGGAACCAACGTGCGTAACTACGAACTGATGGTGATCCTCGATCCTTCGATCGACGAGCGCACCGTCGCCCCCGTGATGGAGAAGTACCTGGCACCCGTGGCTGCCAACGGCGGATCCGTCGAGAACCTTGACATCTGGGGCAAGCGCCGCCTTGCTTACGACATCCTCAAGCGTTCTGAGGGCATCTACGTCGTCATCGACATGACCACGACCCCCGAGGTCGCTCTCGAGATCAACCGCCGCATGGGCATCGACGAGACCATTCTCCGTACGAAGCTCCTGCGCCCCGACGCTCACTGAGCCGACACCACACCCTCTAAGCCCGAGGAGCCGACATGGCCGGAGATACCGTCATCACTGTCATCGGTAACCTGACCGCTGACCCCGAACTGCGTTGGACGCAGTCCGGTGCCGCGGTCGCCGATTTTACGGTGGCCTCCACCCCCCGAACCTACGACCGTAACGCCGGTGAGTGGCGCGACGGCGACACCCTCTTCATGCGCTGCTCCGTGTGGCGCGATACCGCTGAGAACGTCGCCGAGTCGCTGCGTAAGGGCATGCGCGTCATCGTTCAGGGTCGCCTCACCCAGCGCTCGTACGACACCCAGCAGGGTGAACGTCGCACGGTCGTTGAGCTGCAGGTCGACGAGGTCGGCCCATCCCTGCGCCGCGCACGCGCGCAGGTCACCCGCACCGCCCCCTCCGGTGGCGGCGGCTACCAGTCCGACAACCGCGGCCAGCAGGGCGCGCCCCAGCAGGGCGGCGGTTACGGCGGCGGCCAGGGTGGATACGGCCAGGGTGGCGCCAACTACGGCGCACCGACCGGCGGCTCCCCCGAGGACCCGTGGCGCTCCGCCCCCGCTGGCGGTGCCACCTCCTTCGGCGACGAGCCCCCGTTCTAAAGTCGAGCGCTCCGGCGCTCGCGCCGGACGCCACGTCGAAGACACAACGCTTGGGGCGGCACAGTCCGCCCGGATTCACTAGGAGACCATCATGGCGAAGCCCCAACTTCGCAACAAGCCCATCAAGAAGAAGGCCAACCCGCTGAAGTCGGCCAAGATCGAAAAGATCGACTACAAGGACACCGCTCTGCTGCGTAAGTTCATCTCGGACCGCGGCAAGATCCGCGCCCGCCGCGTGACCGGTGTTTCCACCCAGGAGCAGCGCAAGATCGCTCGCGCCGTCAAGAACGCGCGTGAGATGGCTCTGCTGCCCTACTCCACGACCGGCCGCTGATAAGGGAAGGACACAGCTGATATGGCTACCACGAAACTGATCCTCACCCACGACGTCCCCAACCTCGGCCACGCCGGCGAGGTCGTCGAGGTCAAGGCTGGCTACGCCCGCAACTACCTGGTCCCCCGCGGCTTCGCCGCCAAGTGGACCGCCGGCGCGCAGAAGCAGATCGACCAGATCGCCGCTGCTCGTCGCCGCCACGAGATCGCCACGATCGACGACGCTCGCGCCGTGCGCGACGCCCTCCAGGGTGCCGTTGTCGAGATCTCCGGCAAGGTTGGCAACTCCGGCCGCCTGTTCGGCGCCGTCTCCGCTGCTGCGATCGCTGACGCGGTCAAGGAGCAGCTGGGCCAGACCATCGACCGTCGTCGCGTCATCATCGCCACGCCCATCAAGGCCGTAGGCGACTACACGGTGACCGTCGGCCTCCACACCGAGGTGTCCGCGAACCTCAAGGTCCGCGTTTCCGCCGCGAAGTGAAGGCTTCACGCATCGGTTGAATGCTGATTGAAGGGTTGGCTCCCGCTCATGCGAGCGGGGGCCACCCCTTTTGCTGTGCCTGCAAGATCTGACGCTCGTCTACGACACGTCGTTGCGGGCCCCTGCCGGAGCGCGGCAGGCGCGACGCACGTGGTCGCAGAGGGCGTATGGCGTGAGCTCACGCACTCACACGCGGATAGGTTGCGCGCATCTGGATAGGTTATTCGCTTGCGGATAGGTTATTAACCTATCCGGATGTTCACAACCTATCCACATCGTCGTTTCCTATCCACATCGTCGTTTCCTATCCACATAGGCACACTCCTGCGAACACACTGCGGGCCCCGAGGAGAACCCTCGGGGCCCGCAGGCGTGGCGCTAGGACGCTCGGCTAGTTTCTTCGGCCGCCATTGTTGTTGCCGCCGTTGTTGTTGCCGCCGTTGCCGTTGTTGGAACCATTGCCGTTGTTGGAACCGTTGCCGTTGTTCCCGTTTCCGTTATTGGACCCGTTCCCATTGCCGTTATTGCCGTTCCCGTTGTTACCGTTCTCCGAACCCTCGGTGGGCTCGGCGGACGGGGTCTCCGTCGGGGTAGGCGTCTCTGTGGGCTGCGGAGCGGACTGCGGGGCCTCGCTCGTCGCGCTCGGCACGGGCGTGGGCGCGTTGTTCTGCACCTTGCGGTTGGACGCAACCTTCCACGTGAAGTCGTCGCCCGACAGGTTCGCAGTCGCGGGCTTCATGTAGTCGATCCACACGTCCACGGGCCAGTCGCCGCCATGGAACTGGTCCAGGCCACCCACGTCGTCCAGCGGCACCGAGTTGCCCGCGTCGTCGGACTGGTACATCGACACGGCCGTGACCATGCCGGGCACGAAGCCCACGAACTGCGCGGAGAGCTGGTCGGAGGAGGTACCGGTCTTGCCCGCAGTCGTCAGTCGCGGAATCGAGGCGTCGACGCGGCTGGCCGTACCATCACCGCTCGTGACGGCCTCGAGGGCCGGCATGATGGAGGAAACTTCCTCGACCTCGAACACGCGCTTGGGGGCCACGTCCCCGCTGTAGAGCAGCTTGTTGTTCGAGTCCTCGACCTTCTTGACGATGTGGGCGGTGACGCGCTCGCCACCGTTCGCGATCGTCGAGTAGGCGGTCGTCAGGTCGATGTTGTGCGGCGAGGAGGGGCCCAGCACGTTGAGCAGCTCCTCGTTCAGGCCCACCGTGTCCTCGGGAATACCCGCGTCGATGGCCGCCTTCAGCGTGTTCTCCGGCTCCACGTCGTCATTGAGGCCCACGAACACCGTGTTCATCGAGTAGGCGGTCGCCTTCACGAGGGTGACGTTGCCGAAGGAGTAGCCGCCGTCGTTGGTGACGGGGGTGCCCATGCCTCGGAAGTACTGGGGAGACTTGCCCGAGTAGGTGTCGTAGACGCTGCCACCCACGCGCGCGTTCGCGAGGAGAGCGAAGGGCTTGAAGGACGAGCCGGCCATCGCGATGTCCTGCGTGACGGCGTTCTGCTGGCGCTTCTCGAAATCCGCACCCGCATACTCAGCGAGGATCTCGCCCGTGGCCGGGTCCATAGAGGAGAGGGCGACGTGCTGGTACGTGGGATCCCAACCGTCGACATCGTTCATGCCCTCGGCGGCGGCAACGGCCTGATCCTGGTGTTCCTTGACGATCGTCGAGGTGATGCGCAGGCCACCCTGGCTGATCTTGTCCTCGTCGAACTGGCCGGAGGCGATGAGTTCCGACTTGACCTGAGCCATCAGGTAGCCCGTCGTGCCACTCATCGACTCACTGTTGAGGGTGTCGGGGTCAATCGTCTCGGGGAAGACCGCGGAGTCGTGCTGCGCCTGAGTAATCCAGCCGTCCTCCAGCATGAGGTTCAGGTCGCGCTCCCAGCGCTCCTTCGCCTTGTCGGGGTTGACGGCGGGGTCCCACGCGGAGGGCGCGGGGATGACGGCCGCGAGGAGCGCCGACTCGGACAGAGTGAGCTGGTCCGCGCCGTGGCCGAAGTAGGCCTGGGCAGCGGCGTCGATGCCGTACGCGCCACGACCGAAGTAGATCGTGTTCATGTAGGCACCAATGACCTCGTCCTTGGACTTCTCACGGTTGATCTTGATCGCCAGGACGGCTTCCTTGAGCTTGCCCGTATAAGACGTGGTTTCACCCATGTAGTAACGCTCCACGTACTGCTGGGTGAGGGTCGATCCGCCCTGGCGAGCACCGCCACGCAGGTTGTTCACGAGCGCGCGGAAAATGCCCTTCAGGTCGACGCCATTGTTCGTGTAGAACGTGCGGTCCTCGGAGGCGACGATCGTCTTGGGCACATAGTCGGGCAGCTTCGTCGTATCGATGATCTGACGATTGATCTCACCCAGGGTGCCCATCTCGGTCGTGCCATCGGCGTAGTAGACGGTCGTCTTCTGCGCGAGGGCCAGATCGTCCGGCGCGGGCACCGTCAGCGTGTTGTAGAGGTACAGGAACACGGCCATGCCAGCAATGAACACGCCCAGGAAGATGGTCAGAATTCCAAACCCGATGCGCTTGGCCCACCGGAATTTCTTCTTCGCGGGGCCCTTCTTACCGGCCGACGAGGCCGTGGCGGCCTTCTTGGAAGCACGCGACGAAGCGGCGGCGCGCGTCGCGCGACGCGAGGGCAGGGCGTCGCGGTGCGACGCGCCCGAGCCGCCGGGCTCGATGATGTCGTTCCAGTCGGACCGTCCGTTGTTAGTAGCCACGTATTCGCCCTTTCAGCGGATTGTTATGTTCCTAGCCTAACGGTGTTTCCTGAAAGAACCCCAAAGTATGGTCCGCAACACAGCGGGTGGGTGCGTCCATCGCGCACCCACCCGCTGCTAGAGAACCTTCCGTCTCTTCAGGTCAGGACCACTGTTCCTCGGGACGACCCGGCACCGCCCACAGCGTGTGGAAGACGCCCTCCTTGTCGACCCGGTGGTAGGTGTGGGAGCCGAAGAAGTCGCGCTGACCCTGGATGAGGGCGGCCGGTAGGCGCGTCGCGCGAATCTGGTCGAAGTAGGCCAGGGACGAGGCGAACACGGGGATCGGAACGCCTGCGAGGGCCGCCTGGGCCACGACGCGGCGCAGCGCGGGCGTGCACTCCTGGAAGCGGGTCGCGAATGGCTCGGCGGCCAGCAGCAGCGGCAGGTCGGGGTCGGCCTCGTAGGCGCGAGTGATGTCGTCGAGGAAGGCCGCGCGGATGATGCAGCCCGCGCGCCAGATGCGAGCCAGGGCGCCCTTGTCGATGCCCCACTCGTACTCGGCAGCACCAGCCTCGATCTCGTCGAAGCCCTGCGAGTAGGCGACGATCTTGGAGGCGAAGAGCGCCTGGCGAACATCCTCGATGAACGCGACCCGGGCCTCGTCCGACTCGATGACGAGCGCGGTGGCGTTGCCCGCGAGCGCCTGGCCGGCCGCGCGCTGGGCGGGCTCGGAGGATGCGCCGCGCGCGAAGGTGGCCTCGCCGATCGCGGTGACGGGGACGGCCAGGTCGAGGGCGGTCTGCACCGTCCACTTGCCGGTGCCCTTCTGCGAGGCGGCGTCCACGATGAGGTCGACGAGGGGCTTGCCCGTCTCGGCGTCCACCTGGCGCAGGACCTCGGCGGTGATCTCCATGAGGTAGGAGTTGAGCTCACCCTCGTTCCAGGCGGCAAAAATGTCGGCGATTTCGGCAGGGGTGGCACCCAGGCCCTCGCGCAGGAGGGTGTAGGCCTCGGCGATGACCTGCATGTCCGCGTACTCGATGCCGTTGTGCACCATCTTCACGAAGTGGCCGGCGCCGTTCGCGCCAATGTAGGTGCAGCAGGGCACGCCGTCGTAGGTGGCGGCGATGGCCTCGAACATGGGGCCGAGGCGGTCGTACGAGGCCGGGGTGCCGCCGGGCATGATGGAGGGACCCCACAGGGCGCCCTCCTCGCCGCCGGAGACGCCCGCGCCCACGAAGTGCAGGCCGCGCTCGGCCGCCCACTTCTCACGGCGGATCGTGTCGGTGAACAGGGAGTTACCGCAGTCGACGATGATGTCGCCCTCGTCCATAACAGCGGCGAGCTGCTCCATGACGGCGTCCGTCGAGGGGCCGGCCTGGACCATCATGATGGCGACGCGCGGGGTGCGCAGGGAGGCGATGAAGTCCTCGAGCGTGGACGCGGGGACGAAGGTCGCCTCGTCGCCGTGGCGGGCCATGAGCTTCTCGGTGCGAGCCTGGGTCCTGTTGAAGACGGCGGTCGCGTAGCCGTTGCGGGCCAGGTTACGGGCGAGGTTTGCGCCCATGACTCCCAGGCCGTACACGCCGATGTCGGCCGATGCCTTCTCGGGGGTGAACGTGCTCATGCGATAACTCTCCTCACAAATAGTCGAATTATTCCCAGAGTACGGCGGTGGCCCCGGCAGTGCACCGCGCGCGGGCGTGACGATTGTCGCCCCTTGTGCGGTCTCAATGCCCGGTCTCAGTTCTCCTGGGCTTCGCGGGCGGCCTTCGCGGCGGCCTTGCGGGCCTTCTTTTCCGCGACCTTGGCCTCCCAGTGGGCCTGCTGGGCCTGGTACTCCTGCGCCAGGGCGCGCACGTCGTCCGATGCCCACCAGTCGAGAAGCGCCTGACGGGCGGCCTCCTCGCCCAGCGGCCCGCGCTCCATGCGCAGCTCGAGCAGGTAGTCGCGAGCGATCTTCACGGCGCGCGAGGGGCGCAGCCCGAGGATCTCCATGATCTGGTCGCCGTCGAGGTCGGGGCGGATCGCGTCGAGCTCCTCCTGCTCGCGCAGGGCGGCGATGCGCGCCTCGAGGTCGTCGTAGGCGGCGGACAGGTAGTTGGCCTTGCGGCGGTTGCGGGTCGTGCAGTCGGCGCGGGTGAGGCGGTGGAGGCGTTCGAGGAGGTCGCCCGCGTCGGCCACGTAGCGGCGCACCGCGGAGTCGGACCAGGCGGCCTCGCCGTAGCCGTGGAAGCGCAGGTGCAGCGCGACCAGGGTGGTCACGGCCTCGGTCGTGGCTTTGTCGAAGTGCAGGGCCTTCATGCGCTTGCGCGTCATCTTCGCGCCCACGATCTCGTGGTGGTGGAAGGACACGGTGCCGTTCTTTTCGAAGCGGCGGGTCGCCGGCTTGCCGACGTCGTGCATGAGGGCGGCGAAACGCAGGATGAAGTCGGGGGCGGGAACCGGGCCGTCCGGGCCGGTCTCCAGGTCCATCGCCTGCTCGACGACGGTGAGGGTGTGCTCGTAGACGTCCTTGTGGCGCTTGTGCTCGTCCACGGTGGAGACGAGGGCGGCGACCTCGGGCAGGACGATGTCGGCGACGCCCGTGTGGACCATCAGCTCGATGCCGCGACGCGGGTAGGGCGAGATGATGAGGCGCTCGAGTTCGGCGCGGATGCGCTCGGCGGAGACGATTTCGAGGCGCGAGGCCATGGTTTCCATCGCGTTCATGACGTCCATGTCGACATCGAGGCCCAGCTGGGCGCTAAAGCGCGCGGCGCGCATGATGCGCAGCGGATCGTCGTCGAAGGACTGCTCGGCGGACACGGGGGTGCGCAGGTTGCCGTCCGCGAGGTCCGCGAGGCCGCCGCAGGGGTCGACGAGGGCCATCTGCGGCAGGCGCATCGCCATCGCGTTGACCGTGAAGTCGCGACGCGTCAGGTCGCCCTCGAGCGTGTCGCCGAAAGTCACCTCGGGCTTGCGCGAACCGATCTCGTACTCGTCGGTGCGGTAGGTCGTCACCTCGACGATCAGGTCGCCGCGGCGCCCTCCGATCGTGCCGAACTCCTTGCCGATGTCCCAGGTCGCGTTGCCCCACGTCGCCAGGAGCTCCTCGGTGCGCTCGGGGCGCGCGGAGGTCGTCATGTCGAAGTCGTGCGGAGTCACGCCCAGGAACGCGTCGCGCACGGGCCCGCCGACGAGCGCGAGCTCCTCCCCGGCCTCGTGAAAAATCGTGCCGAGTTCCATAATCGCGGGCGGGAGCGCGGCGAAGGTCCTCGTGGCGTTCGCCATGAGGGTAGGAATGTCCGTCGTTCCGGCGTTTTGCGCGGTCACGGGGCCGTTATTCGGAGAAGCTGACTGGGTACTCATCGCTCTTAAGCATGCCAGGAAAGGGCCCTGGCCGACTACCGGGGGCCGCGTACCGGCTAAAGTGGAGTTATGCCTGCACGTCCAGTTGACCGCCGAGGCGGGGTACCCAGACCCCCGCGTCGGTCCGCTTCTGTGCGCGCTGGCCGCTCTCATCTGCCGATTTCCGCGGAAACCAGCGCGGGCGGCATCGTCGTCGACGTGCGTGACGGAATTCCCTATGCGGCGTTGATCGCGCGGCGCAATCGGGCGGGCCGCATCGAGTGGTGCCTGCCCAAGGGCCACCTCGAGGGTTCTGAGACTCCTCAGCAGGCCGCGCTGCGCGAGGTCGCCGAGGAAACAGGCATCCACGGGCGCATCATCCGCCACCTCGCGTCGATCGACTACTGGTTCTCCGGCAACGACCGCCGTGTCCACAAGGTCGTCCACCACTACCTGATGGGGTACGAGTCCGGCACGATCACCGTCGACGGGGATCCGGATCACGAGGCCGAGGAGGCCGCGTGGGTGCCGCTGCGCGACGTGTCGCGCCAGCTCGCCTACCCCAACGAGCGTCGCATCGTGCGCATCGCCCTGGACCTGCTGTATCGGGATGGCCGTGACTAGGCGCGCGCTGCGGGTGGCCGCCGCGTGCGCGGCGATGGCTCTTCCTTTCGGCCTCGGACTGCACGAGGCCGGGGCCGCCCCCCTGCCCACGGTGACCTCTTCTCAGTCCGACGCGTCGCGCCCCGCAGTGATGGGCGCGGCGGCCGAGGCATCCGGTCTCGTCATCTCGATTAACTCGCTCTCCCCTCGCATCCTGACGAGCGAGAACGAAGTGGTCGTGTCCGGCACGGTTCACAACGATTCGCCGACCACTCTCGCGAATATCTCCCTCGAGGTGTTCGTCGCCAACGAGACACCGATCTCGGTGGCCGCGCTCACGACGGCGCTCACCGAGGACGAACCCGACGCCACGCACGCCGCGTCCTCCTCGCTCACCGACGTCGTCCGCGGTGCCACGGTCTCCTTCGAGATCCGCATCCCCACCTCTTCGCTCCCCCTGACCGACGCAACCGAGTGGGGACCGCGCGTCATCACAGTGGCCGCCAACTCCGGCGAGTACTCCGGCAAGGACCGCTCAATCCTCGTGTGGGACTCGGGCGCCCAGGTCTCTGCTTCGCGCGTCAACGCCGTGGTCCCCTGGACCTCGACGAGCGCCACCCAGGACCAGAGTGAGCGCTCCGCAGTCCTGAATCTGGCCGCCTCCCCGGGCGTCACCCTGGCCGTTGACCCGCTGCTCATCCCGCTCGGACCGCAGCCCACCGCCTCGCCGAGCCCCTCGCCCGATTCCGATACCTCCGAGACCCAATCGGGGCAATCCGGTCATCCCAGCACCCAATCGGGGCAATCGGGCGCAGCCACGGCCTCGCCGAGCCCGTCCTCCTCCCCCACCCCGACCCCCGCGCCCACGGCCACGGACCCCGCGCAGCGTGCGCGAGACCTCCAGTCCGAGGCCTTCGTGTCCGCCCTCATGGGGGCAGCAAACGAGCTCATCGCGCTCCCGGAGGGCGACGCCGACCTCGGTGCCCTCGCCCTGTCGGGCAACACGGGCTTCTGGGACCGCGCATCGCACTCGATCGCGAGCTTCCCCTCGTCCCTGCGCGAGGCCGGCTGGGTCGCCCCCACGCCCTCACCCGCCCCCTCACCCGCCCCCTCACCCACGGCCTCACCCGCGTCGCCCACCCCCTCACCCTCCGCGAGCGCCACGGAAACCCCCAGCGCCTCAGCGTCATCATCCCCATCCGGGCAGAGCGGCACGACGACGACCGCACCAGACGCGGGCCCCACGATCCTGCGCAACGTCGCATGGCCCGCCGACACGACTTTTGGCACGTCATTCCTGTCGAACTATGCCTCGACCGACCAGATCACGATCGCTCCGGCCTCGGCGCTTACCCCCGCCGAAGAAGTCACCTTCACCTCCTACGCGCGCGTGAACGTCAACCCCGCCACCGGAGAGACCTCGACGGACGGAACGGGCGCGCGCACCCTCGCCCAGCAGGCCGACCTGGCCGCAATCCTGTCGTGGAACGCCTCCGGAGGCGACGAGCTCGACGCCGAGCAGGCCCTCACGGCGATCACGGCGATCATCGCGCGCGAACGCCCTTCCTCGTCGCGCACTCTCTTTGCGGCGGCCGCGCGCGGCACGACCGTCAACGAGTCCCTCACCAAGCGTGTCAACGCCCTCTTCTCCCCGCGCTGGGTCTCCGCCCAGACTTTCAGCGACATCGCCGCCAGCGAGCCCACCGACGTTGAACGTCAGACCGTCGGCGCGGGCACGCTCGACGCGGACACGTCCACCGCGATCGAGGCCATGGCCTCGTCCCTGACCAGCCTCGTGCCTCTCGCGAAGGCCACGGACGATCCCGACGCCGTCTACGAATCGGTGACGCCCCAGATCCTGCCCTCCCTGGCCGCGCAGCTCACCCCCTCCGAACAGCTCGACTCGGCGACCGCGATGACGTCGCAGATCACGGGCATGCTCTCCGCGGTGACCGTCGAACCATCCTCGGCCGTCAACCTCATCAACAAGTCCGCGAACTTTCCCGTCCTCGTGCGCAACAACCTGCCGTGGCCGGTCCACGTCGACGTGACCCTCGTGCCCGACGACCCGCGTCTGCGCGCCACCCCGGCGCAGTACCAGACGCTGGCCGCGCAGGGGGCGACGACGGTTGAGGTGCCCGTGGGCGCGATCGGCAGCGGCGACATCGAGGTCACCTACAAGGTCACGACGCCGGACGGCCACATCCTGGACGACTCCCAGACCGTGACCGTGCGCATGCGCGCCGGGTGGGAGGACGCGATCACCGCCGTCATCGCCTCCCTCTTCGCAGCGCTCTTCCTGGTCGGCATCACCCGTTCGCTACGCAAGCGGGCCGCCCGCAAGACGCAGGGCGCGCCCAATGACGCCAGATCCCACGAGCCGCAGTCCCCGCCCGAGGCCAGCGACGACACGCTCTCCGACGAGGCCTCGGCACCCACAGACGACAACACCGAATCCGAGACAGCAACGACGACAACGACGACAACGACGAAGGAGACCCCATGAGCTCGAATACGCCTCGCCGATCGATCCTGAGGGCATCGGCGCTCATGGCGTCGGGCACCATGGTGTCGCGCATCCTCGGATTCATCCGTAACGCGATGCTGATCGCGGCAGTCGGCGCGACCGCCGGCGGTGTCGGTGCCGCGTTCCAGACGGCGAACACGCTGCCCAACACCGTGTTCAACCTGCTGGCATCCGGCATCTTCGACGCCGTCCTGGTCCCGCAGATCGTGGGGGCGATCAAGCGCCGCCACGACGGCGACACCTACGTCAACCGGCTGCTCACCCTCGCGGGAACACTCCTCTTCCTCGTGACCTTTGCGACGATGGTACTGGCCCCCGTGCTCGTCATGATCACGGCCGCCGGCTACACCGAGGACATCCGCAACCTCGCGATTTTGTTTGCGCTGCTGTGCCTGCCCCAGCTCTTCTTCTACGGCCTGTACAACCTGCTCGGCGAGCTACTCAACGCCCGCGAGATTTTCGGACCCTACATGTGGGCACCGGTTGTCAACAACGTCGTCGGCATCGCCGGCCTCGGCCTCTTCCTCGTGATCTGGGGCGGCGCACCCGACGGCGGCATCCCCGCGGGCGACCTGACAGGCGCGCAGTTCTGGGTCCTCGCGGGCTCAGCGACCCTGGGCGTCATCTGCCAGGCGCTGTGCCTGCTGTGGCCGATGCGTCGCGCGGGCGTGTCCTTCAAGCCGGACTTCCACTTCCGCGGAACGTCCTTTGGCTCGATGCCGCGCGTGGCCGGATGGACGTTCGCGACCCTGGGTGTTTCCCAAGTCGGCGTCCTGTCGACGAACAACCTGGCGGCCATGGCCGACGGCTTCATCGGCCATGGCGGCGCGCAGGGCGGCGTCGTCGGCATCCTGGCCTACTCGACGGCCTTCATGATCTTCATGGTCCCGCAGTCGCTCATCACGGTGTCCCTGACGACCGCGATCTTCACCCGCATGGCCGGTGCCGTGGCCGACGGCGACGACCGGGCGGTGGCCGACAGCTACCACCTGGGCGTGCGCACGATCACGTCGCTGACCCTCGTCGCAGCAGCCATGCTCATGGCCGGATCCGTCCCCATGATGGAGATCGCGATGGCCGCCAAGGGCGGAGATCCCGAGGCCGTCACCGGCTACGCCCTCGTCCTGGCCTCGCTGATGCCCGGCGTCGCGTCGACCGGCATGGTCCTCATGAGCCAGCGCGTCTTCTTCGCCTACGAGGACGTCAAGCCCGTGTTCCTCATGGGCATCGGTCCCACCATCATCCAGGTCATCGTCGGCTGGTCCATGTACGCCCTCACCGGCGCGCGCTGGTGGGTCGTCGCGGCCGCCCTCGGCGAGACCGCGTGCCGCCTCACGCAGGGCGTTATCGCCGTCGTGTGGGTTTCGCGTGAAAATAGCTTCGTGGATCGCGCGGGACTGCTGCGCTCCTACGTCTCCTACCTGGGCAGCGCGGTCGTCGCCGGCCTCGTCGGCTTCGGCGTCCTGTGGATCATGGGCATCCACACGGGCGTCTCCTCGACGCTGGGACGGATGGCGCTGGCGGGCGTCAAGCTCTCCGTCGTCTCGGCGGTGACCGGCCTCGTCTACCTGATCGTCCTACGCTTCGCGGCACCCCGCGAATCCGCTGCAATGATGCGCCCACTGCTCACGCGCCTGCACGTGCCCGCCGCTGTGGTGAACATCCTGGCAGCGTCTTCCACTGCGACCCCCGACCCAGCTGCGATAATGGCGGGACACACACCCGACCAGACGGAGGACCCGATGGCTCCCACGCCCGAACGCACCGGCGACGAGAAGAAACTGCCGTCGTTCGACGAGGTCGTCGCCGACTCGCCGATTCCCGCTCCCCCGGTGCCCCCCGCCTCGTCGAATGACGAATCGGTTGACGCTCCGCCCATTCCGACACCCGCCGAGGTCCCGGCATTCGGCCCCGCGACGCAGGCTCCCGTCGAGAATCCCGTCGTTGCCGAGGCCATCGCAGCGCCCGCTGTTGAGGCCATCGCCCAGGCGCAGGGCATCCCCCTGCCCGACGCGGACACGATCCCCGCACCGCAGACCGACCCCATTCCGGCCCCCGACGCGGACCCGGCCCCTGAGCCGGACGGCCGATCGATGGCCGAGTCCCTCGCAGAGCTGGGCGTCGAGCCCCTCACCGGTGCCACGGACAGCGCCGAGGTCGCCGCAGCAGCCTTCCCGCTCGCTCCCCCGCCACCCGCACCCGCGGCCAGCGGATACGAGCGCGAGAGCGAGATTAACCCCGAGGACTACCCGCACCCCGAACCCCTCACAGACGCGCCCGCCACGCACCAGATCCCCCGCGTGCAGCCGGCGGCCGAGGCCGCGATCCCCGCTCCCCCGGTCGATGATCCGACCGAGGTCATGGACTCTGTTCCGCCCATCCCAGCGGCTCCCGCACAGGCTGCCCCGGCCTCGTCCGGCGAGGACAACTCCAAGCCCGAGCGCTCCGCGAAGCTGATCGACCCGACGCGACCCGCCCTCATTTTCGGTGTCGTGCTGTTCCTGTTCGGCGCGATCTGGGGACCGTGGATGGCGACGCGACCGGTCACCAACCTGGATCTCGGCCAGTCGCTGCGCGACGGCGTGAACGCCCAGGAATCCGGCGCAGAACCCGCACCCGTCCTCACAACGACGCCTCCCCCGACCGAGTCCGTGACGCCCGTGATCTCCTCCGTGCAGGTCCTGTCGTGGAACAACGACGACGGCGACCACCCGGACCGCGCAATCAACATGATCGACTCGAACCCGTCCACGTCGTGGTCCTCGCGCTGGTTTGACACTAACCAGTTCCGCGACGAGACCTCCGTGACGATCGTCGTCAAGCTGCAGCAGAAGGCCACCGTGTCCTCGGTGACGCTCAACATGGATCCGGCCACCTCCGGCGGTGAGGTCGTCGTGCGTAACGTCACGGACCCGTCGAACCCGCGCGGTGGAACAGAACTGGCCACGTCGGCGTTGTCTCCGACGACCACGATTAAGCTCCCGACACCTGTCGAAACCGACTCGATCGCGCTGCAGTTCCGCTCGATGCCCAAGGGCCAGGACGGCCGCAACTGGGCGTGGATCTCCGAACTCACCGTTCAGTAACCCCTAAGGAGGGTACGCATGTCTTTCGTTGCGATTCCGGGCCTTGTGACGGCCGAACCCACCGAGGCCACCCCTAAGGCCGCCGAGGTGCAGATCCCGTCGGCCGAGGTGCCCGAGGGTGCCACCGTCCACGACGTCGTCATCGTCGGCTCGGGTCCCGCCGGCTACACGGCCGCGGTCTACACGGCCCGCGCGGGCCTCGCCCCCATCGTTCTGGCTGGCCAGCTGGCGGCGGGCGGCGCGCTCATGAACACGACCGAGGTCGAGAACTTCCCCGGCTTCCCCGAGGGTATCCAGGGCCCCGAGCTCATGGACAACATGCGCGAGCAGGCCGAGAAGTTCGGCGCGGACGTGCGCTACGAGGACGTCATCGCCGTCAACCTTGAGGGCGACGTGAAGGCCGTGGCGACCGAAGACGAGGTCTTCTACGCGCGCGCCGTCATCCTGGCCACCGGCTCGGAGTACCGTCACATGAATGTGCCCGGCGAGGAGGAGTTCTCCGGCCGCGGCGTCTCCTACTGCGCGACCTGCGACGGCTTCTTCTTCAAGGATCGTCGCCTGGCGGTCATCGGCGGCGGCGACTCCGCAATGGAGGAGGCGACCTTCCTGACGAACTTCGCGTCCGAGGTCGTCGTCGTGCACCGTCGCGACGCCCTGCGCGCCTCGCGCGTCATGGCTGAGCGCGCCCTGAACAACCCGAAGATCTCCTTCGAGTGGAACGCGACCGTCGCCGAGGTGCTCGGTGACGAGTCCGTGACCGGCCTGCGCCTGGCCTCCACGGTGGATGGCTCCACTCGCGAGATCGCCGTGGACGGCGTGTTTGTCGCGATCGGCCACCTGCCGCGCACGGGCTTCCTGCGTGGCCAGGTCGCCCTCGACGAGGCCGGCTACATCACGGTCGACGAGCCGTCGACGCGCACGTCCGTGGCGGGCGTGTTCGCGTGCGGTGACGCCGTGGATCACACGTACCGCCAGGCCATCACGGCCGCCGGTTCCGGCTGCCGCGCCGCCCTGGATGCGGAGCGCTGGCTGGCTTCTCTGGGCGACCAGGCGTGATCTCCTCCCCCGCTGCCCCCGGCGCTGCGAGCGCTGGCGTGCCCCGGCCTCGTACCTGTCCATGCGGGTCGGGAGCGCTGCTGGCGCAGTGCTGCGGGCCTTACCTGGATGGGGAGGCGGCTCCGACCGCCGAGGCGCTCATGCGGTCGCGTTACACGGCGTTCGCGCTGCGCGACGAGGACTACCTGTTCCGCACGTGGCACCCGCGCACGCGCCCCGCTCCCCCGTTCTGGGTGGAGGGGACGCAGTGGACGGGCCTGCGGATCCTGGGGGCCGAGGCCGGGGGTCCTTCCGACGAGGAGGGCACCGTCACCTTCGTGGCCTCGTGGCGTGATGTGGCCACCGGCGAAACCGGGCAGATGCGTGAGCGTTCGCGCTTCTCGCGGCGGGCTGGGCGCTGGGTGTACGAGTACGGCGCAAACGACTGACACTACGGTAGGATTTCACTATGATTGTTCGTCGATTCCTGACTCCCCCTCTCGTTATCGGGGTTCTCCTCGTCGCGGCTGTCGCCGTCGCTGGTGGGTTTATCACGAGCCCCCTGCCGATCGATACGACGGTCTGGAATGACTTCATTGCGTCGCGTACCCCGGCGATGAACACGTTCATGACGGGCGCGTCGTGGCTCTTCGATCCCAAGCGCGCCGTCATCGTGGCGGTGGCCGTAGCGGCCTTCGTGTGGTGGCTCGTCAAGAAGGTCATGCACGCCCTGTACATCCTGGGTTCCGTGGCCTTCTCGGGGATCAATGGCTACATCATCAAGCACATTGATTCGCGTCCGCGCCCGGAAGAGGCCTACCGGCTGATCACCGAGGATGGCTACTCGTTCCCGTCGGGTCATGCCACGGCGGTGACCGCACTGATCGTGTCGCTGGTCCTGGTGTTGACGATGACGCGCCTGGGTCGTCACCTCCGCTACCTGCTGTGGGCCGCCGCCCTCGTGTTCATCGTGTTCATCTGCGTGACGCGCCTGTACCTGGGCGTCCACTGGGTGACGGACGTGATTGGCGGTTTCGGCGTGGGACTGGGCTCGTCGATGATCTTGGCGCCGTTCATGATCGGGCCGAATGCCCTGAGGTTGTTCAGGTAGTTGTCGGAGCTTATTTGTTGCTGGGAGCGCCCGGGGCCACCGCCCCGGGCGCTTCTGCATGCGGATTGTTGGAGGCAGCGTGCGGGGTCGTGCGGGGCTCACACGCGGAGACAAGTTCGGACACAGATCGCCCGACGCCAGCCCATCTGGCCCACTGGCGAGACAAAATTCGCCCAGCACGAGCCGCGCGGGGCCGCTTCCGGTACAAAACTCTCCCCGCACGCCCGACCTCACCGCATGTTCGGTACAAAACTCTCCCTGCACGCCCGAAATGGCCCAATTTGGCGCATTCTACGCATGCAGGGAGAGTTTTATACCGTTCTCACCACCAAGAAGCCGGCAGGGAGAATTTTGTACCGAACGCGAGGCGGAGATCGAGCTAGGCGGCACAACAGCACACCAGGCGCCACCGGCGTGGAATGGAAGGCCCCCGGGGATCCGCAGGTACCCGCGCCGGTGCCGGTGGACGGCCTCAAGGCCTGGCGAGGCTTCGAGACGCGACACCGAGACCACCCCACACAAATTTCGCACATAATTTCCCACGGTCATTTTTCGAGACCACCCAAAAACATTGCAATTCCAACGATGCAAATTCAATGTTTGAACAAGCTGCAGGGGAATTACGTGCGGAATTGATGAGCGGCAGTAGAGCCCGGATAGGCAAAAGTCGCATGCAATTCCCCCACGGCACAAACCAACACAAGCTCAAAAACCGCAGAATATCAACGATTAGATTTCAATACTTGAAATACTCTCAGGGGAATTGCATGCGAAATTGATGATTGACAGCCACAACTGGGCCGCATACAGCAACCCAGGGCCAGGCCGCGGTGCCGGTGGGTGGCGGCAGGGCCTGGCCGCCACCACACAGACAATAAGCACCGCCCGATTGGAGGCCGCCGCGAGGCCTGCGGGGCCTGGCCGGGCATCGAGAAGACGCGCCGCCACGCACAGCACCGCAGGCACCACTGGTGTGGAGGGCGCCGGAGGGTCCGGAGGGCACGGGCGGGCTTCGAGATCGACCACTCCGAGCCTTCAGGCTCGCGTGTGGCGATCTCGCGGGCGGCCGGGCCCGACGGCGCCCGGAACACCAGCGGCGCCACAAGCACCAGCCACACGAACACCCGGGCACGCCAAAGGGGCGGGTACCGAAGTACCCGCCCCTCACTCAGCCACTGCCTCGTCGAGGCTCAGGCCGAATGACCGTCAGCCCTGGCGGCGGCGACGCATCCACAGGAGGAGGCCTCCCGCGGCCGCGGCGCCCAGGCCGGCGCCACCGACCAGGCCGTCGAAGCCGGTGCGTGCAAGACGCTGCTTCAGGCTCGGCTCCACGGCCGGGGCGTCGGGCGCGACGTAACCGAAGTTCACGCCGGTGACCAACTGGTTCTCGAAGCCGATCGTGATCTCACCGGACATGGAGTCGGCGATGCCGTCCGGGTCCTCGGTCTGGTCGAGGCCAGCGAGGTCGCCGTCCGGGTGGACCTTGACGCGGTAGGTGCCGGCGGGCAGCTTCTCGAAGGAGTACTTGCCGTCCCGGTCGGTCGTCGTGGTAGCCACGACGTTTCCGGAGGCATCGAGCAGGTCGACCGTCACGCCGGAGAAGGTCTCTTCACCGTCGGTGTAGGAGCCGGACTTGTCGAAGTCGCGGTAGACGCGACCGGCGATCGAGTAGTCCGGAACGTAGCCGAAGTTGACCTTCTCCTGCAGGGAGTTCTCCGGGCCCATCGTGTACACCGCGGAGGTGTCGTCGATGGTGGCGTCGGGGTCCTCGGTCTGGTCGTAGTCCTTGATGGACGAGGGGCGCACGACCTTGACGGTGTACTTGCCGTCGGGCAGGTGCTGGAAGGCGTAGTTGCCGTCCGCGTCGGTGTCGAGCGTCTGGATGACGTTGCCGTCCTCGTCGAGGAGCTGGACGCTCACGCGCTCGAGGCCGGGCTCGTCACCGTCGATCATCTTGTCGCGGTTGTCGTCGCGGTAGACGGTTCCCTTGATGGTGTTGTTCGGGACGTAGCCGAAGTCGACGTCGCCCTTGGTGGGGGTCTTCTCATCGAGGGTGATCGGCTCGGACGCGTTGTCCAGCTTGTTGTCGGGGTCGCCGGTCTGGTCGGTGTCGGCCAGGGCGCCGTCCTTGACGACCTTGACGGAGTACGTGCCGTCGGGCAGGTGCTCGAAGGAGTACTTGCCGTCCTTGTCGGTCGTCGTGGTGGCCACGACGTTTCCGGAGGCGTCGAGGAGCTGGACCGTCACGCCGGAGTAGCGTCCCTCGTTGTCGCCCTTCTTTCCGTCGCGGTCACCGTCGCGGTAGATGGTGCCGTTGATGGAGTTGTTGGCGATGTATCCGAAGTTGACGTCCGTGCGGGTGCGGTGGTCGTTGCTCAGCGAGATGACGCCGGAGGCGCTGTCCTTGGTACCGTCCGGGTCCTCGGTCTGGTCGAGGTCGGTGAGGGCACCGTCCTTGACGACCTTGACGGTGTAGTCGCCGGCGGGCAGCTTGGAGAAGGAGTAGGCACCGTTCGCGTCCGTCGTGGTGGTCGCAACGACCTTGCCGTCCTTGTCGCGCAGCTCGACGGTCTGGTTGGCGTAGCCCTTCTCGCCCGCGCCATGCGTCTCGTTGCGGTCACCGTCGCGGTAGACGAGGCCGTGGATGGAGTAGTCCGGCACGTAACCGAAATCGATGTGGTCCTTGGTGGGGTTGTCCTCACCCAGGGTCACCGGCTCGGAGGCACCATCCTTCGTAGCATCCGGGTCCTCGGTCTGCTCGGTGTCGGCGAGCTCGCCGCCCTTGACGACCTTGACGGAGTAGGTGCCGTCGGGCAGCTTGGAGAAGGAGTACTTGCCATTCGCGTCGGTCGTCGTGGTGGCGATGACCTGCCCATCCTTGTCGAGGAGCTGGACGGTGACGCCGGAGTATCCGGGCTCGGTGCCGTCCTGGTCGCCGTTGCGCGAGTCATCGCGGTAGACGGTGCCCGACAGGGAGTTGTTGTTCACGTAGCCGAAGTTGACGTCCGTCTTGGACGGGTTGTCGTTGTTCAGCGTGATGGGCTCGGAGGCGTTGTCCTTCGTGGCGTCCGGGTCACCGGTCTGCTCGAGGCCGGCGATGGGGCCATCCTGAACGACCTTGATGGAGTAGGTGCCCGCGGGGAGCTTGTCGAAGGAGTAGGTGCCGTTCGCGTCGGTCGTGGTCGTGGCGACGACGTTGCCGTCGGCGTCAACGAGGTTGACCGTTACGCCCTCGTAGAGCTTCTCGTCCGTGTCGAGCGCGCCGGAGCGGTTGCCGTCGCGGTAGATCGTTCCCTTGATGAAGTAGTCGGGCACGTAGCCGAAGTTGACGTTCTTCTTCGTGGGGTTGTCCTCGTTCAGGACGATGAGCTCGGAGGCGCTGTCCTTGGTGCCGTCCGGATCCTCGGTCTGCTCGAGGTCGGTCAGGGCTCCGTCCTTGACGACCTTAACGGAGTAGGTGCCGTCGGGCAGGTTGTCGAAGGAGTAGTTGCCGTTCGCGTCGGTCGTGGTGGTCGCGATGACCTGGCCGTCCTTGTCGAGGAGCTGGACCGTCTGCTCGGGGTAGCCGGCCTCGCCCCCATTGTGGGAGTTGGAGCGGTTGTCGTCGCGGTAGACCGTGCCGGAGATCGAGTTGTTCGAGATGTACCCGAAGTTGACGTTCTCCTTGATCGGATCGTTCAGCTCGAGGGTGATGTCACCGGAGGTGTTGTCCTTGGTGCCATCGGGGTCCTCAGTCTGGACGAGGTCGGCGATGGGGCCTTCCTTGCGGACACGCACCTTGTAGGTGCCTTCCTCGAGGTTGGTAAAGGCGTAGGCGCCGTGAGCGTCGGTGGTCGTGGTGGCCACGACGTGACCGGAGGCGTCGAGGAGGTCGACGGTCACGCCCTGGTAGAGCTTCTCGCCGTCCTCGAGGGTCTCGGAGCGGTCGGCGTCACGGTAGACGGTGCCCTTGATCGTGTAGTTCGTGGCGTAACCGAAGTTCACGTTCTTCACGGAGGGGTTGTCGTGGTTGACCTCGACAACACCGGAGGTGTTGTCCTTGGTGCCGTCCGGGTCCTCGGTCTGCTCGAGCTTCTTGAGCAGGTCGGAGGGCTCCACCTTCACCGTGTACTTGCCGGCGGGCAGCTTGGCGAAGGAGTACGTGCCGTCCGCCTTCGTCGTGGTCGTCGCGACGACCTGGCCATCCTCGCCGAGCAGCTTCACGGTGATGCCGTCGAAGCCGGGCTCGGAGTTGTTGAGGGTCTCGGAGCGGTCCTTGTCGTAGTACACGGTGCCAGAGACCGTGTAGTCCTCGGCGTAGCCGAAATTGACGTTGATGACATCCGGATCGGAGCGGGTAAACGTGATGGCCCGCGAACGGGAGTCTGCCTGACCGGAGGGATCCTCGGTCTGCTCGGTGTCGGCGAGCGGGCCGGTCTTGTCGACCTGGACGGTGTAGGTGCCGTCGCTCAGCCCGGTGAAGGAGTAGTTGCCGTCCGCGTCGGTCGTCGTGGTGGCCACGACGTTGCCGGAGGGGTCAACCAGCTTCACGGTGACACCGGACAGGTCAATGTCGCCCGTGTTCTTCGTCTTGTCTCGGTTCTGGTCGAGGTAGACGGCGCCGGAGATCGCGTGCTTCTTGACGTAGCCGAAGTTGACGTTCTCCTGGACGGGGTGGTCGGCGTTCAGGGTGATCGCGCCGGAGGCGTTGTCCTTCGTGCCGTCCGGGTCCTCGGTCTGGTCGAGGTTGGCCAGCTCGCCAGCCTTGGTGACCTTAACCGTGTAGGTCCCGGGGTCGAGGCCGGTGAAGGAGTAGTTGCCGTCCGCATCGGTCGTCGTGGTGGCCACGACGCTACCGTCGGTGCCGATCAGCTGGACCGTGATGTCCTTGAAGGGCTCCTCGCCGTTGTTGTACGAGGAGGACTCGTTCGCGTCGTAGTACACCTTGCCGGAGACGCGGTGCTTGACGGAGATGGACGCCGTCGAGGAGTTGTTGCCGGGCACGAGGTCGTACCCGGGCGGGTTCGCGAAGGAAGCCGTGTTGTTCAGGGTCTTGCCTTCGGTGCCCGCATTCAGCGTGACGGTCACGAAGAGCGAGGCGTATTCGCCGGCGAGCATATCGCCCATGGCCCACGTGGTGCCGTCGAAGGTGCCGGCCTCGTCAGTTCCCTGACATTCCTGGGGCAGGCCGCTCGTGTAGCCCGAGGTGCACTTGTGCGTCTCGGCGGACACGAAGGTCGTGCCTGCGGGGAAGGCTTCCTTAACCTTGAGGTCGGGGGCCTTGCCCTGGCCGATGTTGCCGGCGTCGATGCGGTAGGTGACCTGGTCACCGGGCTTCAGGTTGGACGCGTCGGAGACGACGGTCTTGTTGAGCGCGACGTCGAGCGCGAGGGCGATGGCGACCTTGATCGGCTCGGCGGGCAGGATGGCGCGGTTGTTCGAGGCCTGGGTGGCCGCGATGGCGACGGACTCGTAGGCGATGCCGGTCGCGTTATCGGGGGCCTTGATGGGCGCGATGACCGGGATCGAGGCGCCGGCCTTGATCGGGGTGGCCTTGCCGTTGATGTAGATGCGGTAGGACTTCACGTCGGCCCACGAGGCCGGGGTGGCGGTCCAGTTGTTGTCACATCCAGCGGGGCCGGCTGCCATGGCGTCGCCCTGGTTCATGACTTCGCCGCGGCAGGGGTTGAAGGAGGTGGAGTACTCGATGGTGACCTGCGAGGGGTCGATGCCCGAGCCTGTGCCAACCTGGAGGGGGCCGGTGAGGATGGGTTCCCACTCGGAGCCGCGGGGATCAGAGCCCTGGATGGCGGTGTCGTTCACGTGGGGCAGGATGCCGTACACGGTCATGTCGGACAGGTCCGCGTTACCGGAGTTGGTGGGGGTGATGCGGTACTGGCCGTCTTCACCCTGGCGGATGACGGACACGCCGTCGGTGTACTTCTTGTAGGTCGAGCCTTCGATGGAGCCGAGGCTTTCGAGGACGACGTCGGCACCGGCCTGCTCGGAGACCGTGAAGGTCGAGGAGACGGGGCAGACCTGGTCGGTGGTCTTGCCGTCACCGTTGACGTCGTAGGTGTCGTCGGTGGAGCCGTAGAAGCAGATGGTCGTCGTCTTGGAGGTCAGCGCGTACTCGGGCTCGGCCGCGGAGATGTAGGCCTCGTTCCTGTGCGTGCCGGCGCTCATCGAAGAACCGACCTTGCCTCGCAGCTGGATGGTGGTGCCACCCTTGGTCTGGTAGCCGGGCCACGTGACCTGGACGAGCTGGCGGGTGCAGCC
Organism: Pauljensenia sp. 27098_8_83; assembly: GCF_041432695.1. Classification (NCBI taxonomy): domain Bacteria; kingdom Bacillati; phylum Actinomycetota; class Actinomycetes; order Actinomycetales; family Actinomycetaceae; genus Pauljensenia; species Pauljensenia sp. 27098_8_83. The sequence goes on from NZ_JAPWAD010000025.1 coordinate 36,541, forward strand.
GGTGGCGTCGGTGACGTCGCGGACCGTGACGGTCTTGTCCTTGCCGGAGGGGCCGCCCGTGACGGAGCCCTCGACGAAGGTCATGCCACAGGGCAGCAGGTCGGAGATGACGGGCTGGGAGTCGACGATAGTCGAGGTGTTGTTCGCGGTGACGCTGAACGTGACCTCGGAGCCGGGCGACGCCAGGTTGCCCCTGATGGTGGACTTGGCGTTGTAGTACTTGGGCAGCGCGGTGCCCAGCGTGAGGATGTCGCAGTAGTCGTCGGCGGGGATCTGGATGGATCGGGAGCCGTCGAGGGACTTCATGGACCAGTCGGAGACACAGTTCTGGACGCGCACGTACTGGTCGGACTTACCGGCCTTCCATGCGGCGGAGTTGGTGTCGGCCTGGACGTAGGTGGTGCCGTCCTCGGTCGTGGGGGTGCCTGCGCCGACCGGGCCGGCGACGTTGAGGATCGAGGACTCACCGGCGGGGATCGTCTGCTTGTAGTGGAAGACGGTCAGGTACTCGTCGGCGGCAAAGGAGGAGAAGTCGAATGCCTTGCCGCGGTAGATGGTCTGAGTACCGGTGTTGCCCTTGTTGGTCCAGTAGGTGATTTCGATGGGCGTCGTGGTCTGGGTGTCCATCGTCTTGACGCGCATGAGGGGCTTGGAGCAGTCCTTGGAGCCGTCGGTCGGGGACACGAGGCCACAGGTCATGTAGTCGGTGTACTCCATGACGACCGGGACGTTGGAGGTGTTGGAGTAGCTGTACAGCCAGTTGCCCTGCTTGCCGCGCTCGAACTGGCTCATGGCGCGCTTGTTGAAGCCGCCGCCGTAGCGGACTTCGCTGTCGAAGCGGTGCGTGAAGGAGGCGTCGGCGGTGACAACGTTTGTCTCGTTGTGCATTTCCGAGCCGGTGAGCTTCGCGGTGTTGGTGACGGTGTCCTCCGTGCAGGTGTCGTCGTAGTGGACGGTGACGGACAGGACGATGTTCATGAACGCGGGGTTGACGTCACCGACGTTCCAGGTGACGGTGTGGGTCGCGGCGTCGTAGGAGCTTTCGACGGTCGCGGCCGTGTTCGTCTTAGTGTTACCCGAGGCCGAGGAGGACACGTACGTCGCGCACTGCGGCAGCGGGTCGGTGATGACGACGTCGGTCATGTTGGACTTGCCGTTGAGGCCGTCCACGTTGGTGTCGTACTTCGGCGTGATCTGGTACGTCACGTCGACGTTCTTGGGGGTAGCAACCGGGCCGGTCTTGCTCAGGAGAGGCGTCGGCTCGGACTTGATCGTCACGGTCGCCTGCGAGGTTTGCTTGCTCTCGCCGGAGGTGAAGGTTGCGACCGGGGTGACGGTCGAGCCGCCGGGGGTCACTCCGCGCGGGGCGGTGAAGGTCAGGACCGTCTGGAACGAGGAGCCGGCGGCGACGGTTCCGAGGTTGTAGGTGACGAGGCCGTCGGCATTAGCGGTCGGCGCCGTGATCGTGGGGGTAACGACCTTCTTGCCGGCGGTGGCCGTGGCGTTGACGCCTTCGGGGGCCGAGTCGAGGTTCGAGTTACCCGCGGGCGTCACGGTGTGGGGCAGTGTGATGGTAACGAGCGAGTCGAGGCAGTCCTCCGTGGTGGAGGCGCACGAGAACTCGACGACGTAGCGCTGCTCGACCCCGGAGAGGTACGAGGTCGTATCGGGATTGATTGCGAGCTTGAGCGTCGGCGCTGCCGCATAGGTGGGCAGCGTCGTGACGCCAATCATGACGAGGGCGGTCGTGACGAGCATGGCAAGCAGCTGGGCTGGCTTGGATGCCTTCGACCACATGTGATTGATGTGCACAGACTTCTCCTGAGTGTGCGAAAACAGCATATTCCGCGCCAATTCTACGGGTTTCACAGCAAGTGTGAAGGAGGTATTTGCTGAGGTCAGGAGCCCTCTCACTTCCCTCTGTCAGGTCAGTTTTTATGCAGTGAGGTCAGCGTGGCAAACAACCGTCCACACGGTTTATACACAACTGTGCACAAGGCTGTGGAAAAACAGCGGTCATGACGACGGCTAATAGGCCACTTTGCAGCTCTGTGGACAACGGCCTCGTCGTTATCCCACGAATAACCAGGTGGTCGGACAAATCGTTTTCGACTGCACAATCGGGCCCCATCAGGACCTTCGCCCCATACGGATTGATGAAACTCACAAACAAAAAACCCGCAACCATCAGGTTGCGGGTAAAACGTGGAGCTAACGGGACTCGAACCCGTAACCCCCTGCTTGCAAAGCAGGTGCGCTACCAATTGCGCCATAGCCCCGTTGGAGGAACTCAGTCCTCCACGGTGTCCGTCACGGACGTCCACAGGTCAGCATTGTCGGAAAGATCAACGAGAATTTGTCGAACGACGATGCCTACGGCCACGACGGATCCGACAGCCACACAACAGGTGACCCATTTCTTCATAATGATCCTCCGCTTTCGCTCGCCTGCGGATGGTGGGCCTAGGTGGGCTCGAACCACCGACCTCAGTCTTATCAGGACTGCGCTCTAACCTACTGAGCTATAGGCCCAACCGGCACCCTTTCGGGCACTCGGATATAGTACACAGCACAGGGCCATCCGGCAAAATCGAGAGTTCGTGACGTCGAACACGACGAGTTTTCACCGCTCTCACAGGAAGGAATAAGCGCGTCGTGGCAACGATCCTTGACTACGTTCGCCAGGCTCACTCGCCGCTTCAGGCGGACCTCTCCCCCGCCGACGCCCTCGCCCTGACCTGCCTGGTCTACGTGGATTTCCACGCGCTGCCCGGGCCTCGTTCCCCGCGCGGCTGCCTGCTCCGGGAGGTCGCCCAGGCCTCGTCCATCCCTTCTCTGTATCGCTATTCATCACCGACGCACGCGGATCGTCAGCTGCTCGAGGCGGCCGGCTGCAGCGCACGATTCGGGGGGCTCCGCGTGCGCGATGCGGTCACGCGGTTGGGTACGCACCCACTCGCTCAGTTCGGCGCCGCCACCTTCATCGACGAGGCCGGGACCACCTACGTGGTCTTCCGCGGCACGGATGCGAGCGCGGTGGGGTGGGCGGAGGATGCCCGCTTTGTTCTCGATTTTCCGACTGATTCGCAGCAGTGGGCCGCCAACTACCTCGCGTATGCGGCGTCGCGCGCTGCGGGACCGATCGTCGTGGTCGGGCATTCGAAGGGCGCGAACCTCGCGCTGTATGCGGCTGCTACAACCACTCCCCCGATTGTGGACGGCGTCTATGCGTTCGATCCACTTGGTTTCCCTGGTCCTGTCATCGACGGCGGGTTTTTTCGCGGCATCAATGGGCGTATGCGTATCTACGTGACGGCAGGCTCGTGGGTGAGCCCGCTGCTTCCCTTGCCCGCGCCGACGACGGTCGTGGCATCTGGGTGGCCTGGTCCTTTGAGTCATAACCCCTATGCGTGGTGCCTGGACGGCGCCTCCTTGGAGCTGGATGGGCGTCAGCCATCACGGTCGGGCCGCGTGTTGCGGAGTGTTCTTCGCGCATTGCTTCAGACCCGCCCGACGCGGATTGGCACCATCTAGCGACGCCGCTCCCACAGGTGGCCACTTGGGCCGTTTGTCGCGCACGTTCACCCGCTAATCCGCACATGGGTCCGCTCATGCGCACGTTAACCCGACAGGCGGTGGCCTAGGCGGGCTGCCCACCATGCCACCAATAGGGTTTAGCTGCGCATGAGCGGGTTAAGGCTGCCAGTGGTGGGGCCTAGCTGCCACCAGCGCCCCTCATGATCACTCCCACGGCGACGAATCCAGCCCTCACGACGCGACTCGGCCCCATTCGGGTCCCACCAATGCGCACGTGGGCCCCTTCATGCGCACGTTAACCCGCTCATGCGAGCCTGGGCGACCCCGCCCACGCGCTAAGTTGCAGGTTCACGTGCGATAGAGCGGGTGACCGCTCGCAAAAGCGGGTTCACGTACGAACAACGCACCACCGCCAGACACTGGTGCGCCCAAAACGCAGACCATCTCGCCCACAACACCCCATTTTCAACGTCTTTCACCGAGGTGGTCTGCGATTTGGGCGCCATACCACCTCGAACAGCGGCCGCGCCGTCACCAATCGGGGGGAATTGCACGACACGGGGGTCCGACACGCCGACGACACGCCGCAGAAGGGCGTCATGTAGTGCAAAACCCCCATCGCAGCCAGCCCGAAGTGCGCCGCGTCGCCTCCAAGACCGGCGCAGGGCCGCTTGGCGCGAAAAAACTCGCCCAGCACGGCCCCTACGGCGGCTCTTCCGCGAAAAAACTCGCCCAGCACGCGCAAAAACGCCGAATTTGGGGTGTTGTGAGCGCGCGGGGCGAACTTTTTCGCGCTTTCACGATCTAACAGCGACGCAGGGCAACTTTTTCGCGCGTGCAGACGTAGGCCCTCCAGTGCACTACCCATCAGCGACCTGACCCCACTGGTGTGGAGGGTGCCAGCGGACCCGAAGAGCCCAGCCGCAGTGCCCGTGAGCAGCGCCAGGGCGCTGCCATAGCCCGCCAACTGGCTCGAGGACTACGCCTGGGCACGACACTATTCACTCAACAAGAACCACGCCGCGCCACTTCGGTACAAAACTCTCCCAGCACGAGCTGCACGGCCCCACTTCCGGTATAAAACTCTCCCCGCACGCCCCCTCTCGCCGCATTTCCGGTATAAAACTCTCCCAGCACAACCGAAATGGCCCAATTTGGCGCAATCTACGCATGCAGGGAGAGTTTTGTACCGCTTTCACCACCAAGAAGCCGAGCAGGGAGAATTTTGTACCGAACACGAGGCAGAGTTGGGGCTAGCCACGACACCACAACTGGCACCACAAGTGCGGAAGGAACCGGAGCAACCACAGGACCGAGATGCAGCACCCGCGGGCGGCGGCAGGGCCAGCATGGGTTGGCAGGGCCAGCATGGGTTGGCAGGACCACCGCCACACA